>CAZLYE010000353.1:0-8473 GCA_964562865.1 uncultured Binatia bacterium (SeqCode)
AGCTCTCGACCATCCGCTCGGCGGTGAATTCCTCGAGGAACCGTCGGTGCGCCGCCGCACCCAGGCGGCGCGACAGCCCGGGGTCGGTCGCCACGCCGGGGAGTGCGGCCGCGAGCGCGTCGGCGTCCCGGCTGGGCACGATCAGGGCCTCACGATCGGGCCGGGCGGCTTCCACGATCCCCGGCGTATCCGTCGCGACGATGCAGCGCGCGGTGGCCATCGCCTCGAGGAGCGCGACGGGCAGGCCCTCGAAGAGCGAGCTGAACACGACCACGTCCACCGCGGGCAGGAGCTCGAGCACGTCCGGACGGATCCCGGCGAACGTCACCCGCTCCGCGATCCCCTCGCCGCGCGCCTGCTCCTCCAGCGCCCCCCGCAGTGGGCCGTCGCCGAGGACGATCAGCCGCGCTGGGACGCCTCGCGCGACGAGGCGGGTGAGCGCCGAGATGAGATAGCGATGCCCCTTCTGCTCCGCGAGGCGGCCGATGATCGCGAGCAGCACCTCCCCGCGTTCCACGCCGAGCCGCCGCCGCACGTCGTCGAGCTCGCCCGCCGGGACGTCCGCCCGCGGCGGCACGGTGATGCCGTTCGCGATCACCGAGACGCTGGCGAGCGAGCCGCGCAGGAGGCCGTCGAACGAGCCCTGGACCGAGTGGGAGCAGGCGACCACACGCGCGCAGCGCGACAGGAGCCGGCGATACCCCCACGCCTGCAGCGGATTCAGGCCCTCCACGCCGATGTGAAGCGTCATGACGACCGGGGGGCGACCCGCCACGAGGGAGGCGAGGTAGCCGTGCATGCTGTCGCCGAAGAGATGCGTGTGCACGAGGTCGATCCGATCCGTCCGCATGGCCGCCGCCAGCCGAGCCGCCCAGATCGGATCGAGCTTCGGGATCCAGCGCTCGATGATGCGGACCATCGCGCCGGCCTGCTCGACCTCCTCCCGGTGCACCCCGTCCGCGCAGGAGTACACGAAGTGCTGGAACGTGTCCGGATCGGTCCCGCGGACGATCGACGCGATCACCTTCTGGGCCCCGCCGAGGTCCAGCCCGTGAACGCAGTGCGCGATGCGGATCCGGGGGCGGGACGTCACTCGTCCACGCCGCGGGTCCGGGTCTTCACCACCGTCGCGTGCGCGCCACCACTGCTCACCGCGTACGCACCCGCGTCCCACGCTCGCCGCGGCCCGCCGCCCGCGTCCGTCGCGAAGCGGTCGGACAGGGCCGCGCCCATCGCGGCGGCCGCGCTGTCCGGGGCGACGTGGAGGTCGGGCGGCGTCGCAACGGATCCCGGCACGCCCGTGAAGCGCGGGCTCCCCTCCTTCCCGTGTCGCTCCTGTCCCGTCTCCTGGAACCCGGGCGGCCCGGCGAGCGTCGCATAGCCCTCGTGCCAGCGCACCAGAGGCGCGGGCCCGCTGCGGTCGAACAGATCGTGATCGAAGGACACGCCGCCCGCCGCGCCGGGGTCCACCGGCGACTCCACGTCGATGGCGACGTCCCCGAGCTGGGAGAAGATGTTGTTGCGCGACTCGAACCGCTCAACGTCCTCCAGCAGCATGACGCCCTTGGCCGGCCGCACGAGCCGCCCGGGCCTCGGGAACAGGCTCGCCATGTCCCCGTAGATCGAGACGTTCCACAGCGAGACGGCGTCGATGTCGCGGATGACCAGCGCGGCGGCCCCCGGATACGTGATCGCCACGTTGTAGATCCGGGCCGTGAACTGTCCCGGCTGGAGCTTCTTGTGGGCGTCGTGCTGGTTGCGCTCGACGACGATCGCTCCGGCGCCGTCGATGCCGGAGGCGTGGATCACCCCGTTGCGGACCACGTTGTCGTAGTTGTGACAGAAGTGCTCCGGGTTCCGCTCGTCGCAGCCGGTCTCCGGCACCGGGGTGAACTCGTGCATCCCCACGGCGGCCGCCGCGCGCCGGATGTCGAAGCCGTCGAGCACGCTCCGCCGCGACACGTCGAAGGCGACCCCGACCAGCGACAGATCCTCGGCGACGAGGTCGTGGATCTTCACGTCGCTCGACTGCTTGATCTGGATGCACGTCCCGCCCCACCACCACGAGGTCAGCGCATTCGCCCAGGGCGGATCGAGGAAGAGCCGTTGTCCCTTGTTGTCGGTGCCGAGGTGCCGGCAGGTGATCCCGGCGAGCGTGGCATCGTCCATCCGGAAGGTCCGGAAGGCGTGCGCATGGTTCGCCCACGACAGCCCGCGCCCGATCCACTCCGCCGTCCAGTCCTGGATGCCGAAACGCACCAGGCGCTGCGTGTGCACGGCGAATCGGCCCCCGGTGAACCGCATCGAGAGCCCCTCGAAGCGGAGGTCGCTCGCGGGCTCGCCGACCTTGCCGTTGACCTCGACGAACTTGGAGCGCGCCCCTTCCAGCGCGATCTGCTTGACCAGGAGGTTGTGGCTCACCTGGGTCGAGTCGGGTCCGCACGTGCCGGATCCCTCGATCACGATCTGCGCCTGCTCCTGCGGGACGAGCAGCACCGTGTGCGGGTCGTCGTTCGGGTTCCCGTCACCGTACGGGTTGACGTAGCTCCGATGCGCCGCGAGATCGTGCCACCACGACCCGTCGTCCTTCAGGCGCTCCTCGACGAAGCGCGCGTCGGCGACGTGGTCGTTGTACTGCAGCGGCACCCGGACGCCGCCCCCGCGATCCTGGACGATGAGCTGCGGATCCCAGTCGGCGTCCCCGCTCGCCCGCGCGGCCTGTCCGCCCGACGCGGCGAGCCCCTGGCACTCGTCGTGGCGCTCCATGTCCCGGAACCACACCGGGCTCTTCGGCGACACGCGCTGCCAGTCGCCGTACGTCTTGAAGCCGGAGATGAGCGGGCGCTCGTTCTCGTAGCCGCGGATCGTGCAGCGGCTCGACCGGCAGTCGAGATGGTGCTGGCCGTAGATCGCGAGGTACTCGCCGCGGTAGATCCCGTCGAACCGGTCGTGCCGCCCGCGCACGTAGAGGGTCCGGCCGGGCCCGAGCGCCTCGACCCCGGTCGAGATCCTCTTGAAGGGGCCCGGTCCACCCTTGCTCCTCGCGCACGGCGCGACGACCGAACCGTCGCCGCTGACCTCGCACCCGCCGTCCACGTAGAGGTCCGAGCCCCCGAGCGCCTTCCCGCCGATCGGACCCGTCGCGAGCAGCAGGCCGGCGAGCAGCATCCGCCCCACGGCCCGCCGTGCTCGACGGGACGCGAGCACCGTGCCGTCACGCACCACGGGAACCAGGCAGAGCGGAGCGAACGGCTTCATGTCGTTCTCCGGGGCTCGGGCCGATCGCCGGGGAGGGCGCGGCGAGGGCGCGGCGGACGGGGCCGTCGAGGAGATGGGCGTACAGCGAGTGCGCGCGGGCGTTCGGGTGCCCGTCGCGGGGCACACGCAGGCTCTCGAGCACCTTCTCATCGGGGATGGGTGGAGCGGAGACGTACTCGATGTCGGGGAAGTCGCTGCGCATCACGTCCCCGAGCGCACGCGCGAGGGGACTCTCCCGGAGGTCGAGGCACACGACGATCCGCCGCCGACCTCGCGTCAGCGAGTCGAACCGCCGCATCGACGCACGGAACACGCCGAGCGTCCCCTCGAGATCGGGTGCTCCGTGGTCCGCCGGCGCCCGACCCTGCGCCCGACGGATCTGCCACTGGAGGTAGGCGTTCTTCATCGCGAGCGCCAGACGCGACTCTCGCATAGTCGCGCGCACCGCGTCCGCCACCGGAGACGACGGTCCGAAGGCCTTCTTCGTGAGGTAGCCGTACCGGTCCACGTAGTTCTGCGCCCGCTCGGGGTTGAGATCGTCGCTCCCGAACGCCAGCACCACGACGCGGGGCTCCACCTCGGGGAGAAGATCCGCGACATGGCCGACCTCCATGTCGAGCGAGTGCCCCTGGACGCCGAAGTTCAGCACGCGGAGCGCCGGCCAGCGACGTCGCAGGTGCCGCTCGAGCTTCGCGCAGAAGGTCATGCTGGACGGGACCGCCTGCCCGAAGGTGATGGAATCTCCGAACACGGCGACGCGCGGATCGCCCACGGTCTCCTCGTTGGCACTCAGGCGGGACCCGAGGGGTCCGACGCGCGCGTGCGTCGGCCCGAGCACCGTCCCCTCGAATCCCGCCTTGTAACGCCACGAGGTGCCGTCGCGCGTCGGCTCGAAGGCGGGCGCCGTGTAGAGATGCTCGGCGATCCCCGACATCCGCACGAGAATCTCGAGGAGGACCGCGGAGCCCACGACGACCCCTCCCATCGCGAGGAGCCTGCGCATTCTGAGTCTGCGGCTCATAGCAGGCACATCCCTCGAGTTCTAGCAGCCCGTCCCCCATCGCGTTGGCGGCGACCGGCGGGATGCGATACCTAGGGTCCCCCGCGGCGATGCAGTATCCAGGGCCACCCCGGTCGTTGCATCCCGCCTCGGGAACGCGCGTGCCAGGTACGCCGTGCGCATCGCCTACCTCCACTACCTCTCGCCCAACGACAGCGCGCTGACCCACGTCGAGGAGTTCGCGCGGGCCGCGCGCGACCTCGGGACCACCCTCGACGTGTACGCGATGAACGCGGACGGCGACGCCGCGTCGACGTCGGCGCGCGCCGCCCCGGCGGGCTCGCCGCGTCCGTTTCTCAAGCGACTCCTCTCCCGGTACCTCCGCGAGCCGAGGGAGCTCTGGTCGAACGTGCCCCACTTCCGGAAGGCGGCGCGGATGCTCGGGGACGCTCGCCCCGACGTGCTGCTCGCCCGCGTGAGCCTCTTCACGGCGTCGTCCGTCGTCCTCGCCCGCCGCCACCGACTGCCGCTCGTCCTCGAGATCAACGCCCCGGCGCTCGACGCGACCACCTACAACACCGAGTACCTCCACCTGCCCTACATCCCCGGGGCGCTGGAGCGCTGGCGGCTCGAGGCGGCCGACGCCGGCGCCGTCGTGTCCTCGTCGCTCAAGTCGTACCTCGTCGAGCGGTACCACCTCCCGCCGGCGAAGCTCACGGTCGTCCCGAACGGCGCCGACGTGACCCGGTTCCGCCCGGACGTCGCCCCCGCACCCCTCGGCTGGCCGAGCGACGCTCGCGGCCCCGTCGTCGGCTTCGTCGGGTCGTTCCAGGAATTTCACGGGGTCGACATCCTCGCGCGCATGATCGACCGGGTGGCCCGGCAGCGACCTGGCGTGCGGTTCCTCCTGGTCGGGGACGGCGAGCGGGCGGACACCGTGCGCCGGACGATCGGCCACCTCGGCGATCGCGTGCTCTTCACGGGACGCGTCCCGCACGAGCGCATCCCCGCGCTCGTGAACGCCTTCGACATCGGTGTCCTGCCCGAGACCGCCTTCTACTGCTGCCCTCTCAAGGTCGTCGAATGGATGTCCGCCGGCCGTGCGATCGTCGCGCCCGGCTACGGCTCCCTGACCGACCTGATCCAGGACGAGGCCGAGGGGCTGCTCTTCCCGCCGCGTGACGAGGATGCCCTCCTCGCCGCCGTCCTCCGGCTGGTGGACGATGCCGAGCGGCGCAGGACCCTCGGCGCTGCCGCGCGACGGCGCGCCGAGGCGTCCCTCACGTGGCGAGAGAACGCCCGCCGCGTCGTCGAGACGTGCCGCGCCGCCGCCGAACGGCACGCCCGCGGATCCACGTCGCCCTGACGGCGCGTCAGCCGAGGAGCGAGTAGTAGAACTCCTCGGTACGGCGCGCGACCTGATCCCAGGTGTACTCCGCCTCCACGCGTGCGCGCGCCAGCCGGCCGAGCTCCCGGGCGTCCTGCGGATGGTCGAGCACGCCCTGGAGGGCGGCGCGGAGCGCGGCGACGTCGCCCGTGGGGACGTACCGGCCGACCCCCTCGACCAGCTCTCGGTTGTTCGGGATGTCGCTCGTGATCGCGCACGCGCCGTGCCCCATCGCCTCGAGGAGCGCGACGGAGAGTCCCTCGATGGTCGACGGCAGCACGAACGCGAGCGAATGCGCATAGAGCTCGGCACGCATGCGCCCGCCCACTCGACCGGGGAAGATCACTCCGGACGGCGCGGACTGCCGGAGCTGCTGCCGGAAGCCGTCGGTGTAGCTGTCACCTCCCGCGATGACGAGCCGTGCGCGCGCGGCGAGCGGCCGGTAGGCCTCGATCAGGACGTCGAGACCCTTCTCCGGCGAGAGACGACCCATGAACAGGAAGTAGTCCTCGCCGGAGAGTCCGAGCGAGCGGATCTCCTGGACCGGCGGCGACGCTTCCAGCGTGACCCCGTTCGGGATGAAGGTCGCCTCGACACCGTACCGCTCACGGTAATGCTCCTGCAACGTGCGCGAGACGACCGCGACCGCGTCCGGCAGCCGGTACGACTGCGCCTCGCAGAATTGGAGGAACCTCGTCGCGAAGGCTCCCCACTTCTCGCGTTGCCAGTCGAGGCCCCGGATCGACGCGACCGTCCTGGCGCGCGTCATCCGCGGGATCGCCGAGAAGAGCGCGGGGCCGAGCGCGTGGAACTGCACGATGTCCGCGCGCCGGAAGAGCACGTCGGCCGTCGAGGTGAGCGTGTGTGTGAACGTCTCGGTGTGCTTGGTGCGCAGACAGGGTCGGAAGATGGGAGTCACGCCGCGAAAGTCGGTGCCCTCGGGCGTCGCATGACGGCGGCAGTACGCGAGCACCTCGTGCCCGTACGACACGAGGCGCGATCCGACCTCCTCGTAGTAGGTCTCGATACCGCTGTAGGCCGATCCGATGCCCCGACCACCGAGGAACGCGATCCGGAGCCGACCGCGTGCCGCCCTGGTTTCCTGCGTCCGCTCGCTCATGTGGTCGGAATCCTCTTCAACCCGCTCGGGTGTGGGCGCGCCGGCGGCAGACCAGAGTTTCCACAAAGTCGTTCGATTGGAAAGGAAGTCCACTGATGCCTTGACTTCCATACCGGCTTTGATGATGAACCATCCACCCAGGAGCTCGGCGAATGCGCAGGCCAAACACGAGCGCCCGCCCGGTCCCTGTGGCCCCGCGGAGGTCGAGCCCGCAACACGGCCGCAGGGCATTCCGCCCCGGCGTCGTGGGGCATTCCGCCTCGGGGTGATCGCGTGGGCGCGGACGGCATCGCGCCCACGGAAGCGACGCGATACGCACCAAGGAATCGGGCTCGCAAAAGACGCGTCTGTCTCGTCAGATCCGTCACCCGCGCGCCCGGCCGACGACCCCGTACGCCGGCAGCTCCCGATGCCTCGCTTTCGGCACAGAATCTGCTGTCTCTCGGCCCCGGAGCGCGAGGTGTGACGTGAAGTCGCGACGTGCATCGGCAATGGCTCTCGCTGCAGCGTGCGTCACACTCGCGCTCGCCGCCACGCCCGCGACGGCGGCCGTCTACTTCGTCGACGGCGCGTGCGGCATCAGCGGCTCGGGCCGGAACCTCGCGTGCGGCGGAAACGGCCCTTTCCGGACCATCGCCGAGGGCATCCTCGCCCTGCGGCCCGGCGACACGCTCAACGTCCGCGGCCCGCACGGCGCCTTCGACGGCGTCTACTTCGAGTCCCTCGCGCTCGCCGACGCCGCCGGCGTCCCCGGCCGATCGCTCCCGTGCACGGCGAACCAGCCCTGCGTCATCCAGGGCTGCCGCGCCGGCGCGTGCCCCACGGACGAGATGCCGATCGTCCGGGGCATGACGCTCCGGGGCGACTGGGTGCCCCTCGGCGGCGGCGTCTACCGGCGCACCATGGAGGCGACGCCCAATCCCGATCCTCTCGCCCGGGACGCCTACGATCCGACGATCCTCGTCCAGGGCACTGCCTATCCGCTCTCTCCCCTCGGCTACGCGGGTGATTCGATCGCAGCTCCCCCCGACGGGCAGTGGAGCTACGATCCCCCGACACAGCAGATCTACGTGCATCCGCCGGGTGGCGTCGATGCGGGGACGACGGTCTACGTCCCCAACTACGGGTTCAACCTCGTCGTCCAGACACCGACCAACCACGTGACGCTGCAGTATCTCACCTTCGAGGGCGTCCGCGGCTACTCGATTCAGTTCGACACGACCAAGCCCGCCTCCCCGATCACGGGCATGACGCTCAGCAACCTGATCCAGCGCTACGCGGGACGGAAGTTCATCCAGACCACGCGGGGCACCGAGGGCACGATCATCCAGAACAACCTGAGCGAGTACGGCGGCCGCGGGATCAGCTTCGCCTTCACCACGGACGACGGCTTTTTCGGCTACCGCCTCTTCGGCTTCCACAACGGCATCATGCAGGGCAACACGATCCGGCACATCGGAGCGACGGGGCAGGTTCGACTCTCGGGTGGCCACGCATGGCCCTGCTCGTGGTGCGACCCGCCGTGGAACGACCCGACGCACACCTACATCTCGACCTCCGGAATCGCCTACCAGGTGAAGCAGACCGACACGGCGACCATCGAGGATAACCTCGCGGAGGACATCTCCACGGGAGGTCTCAGCCTGGACGTCTCGCGGCACGTGACCGTGCAGCGGAACACGGTGCACCGCGCGTCGACCGGCCTCGG
>CAZLYE010000354.1:0-9301 GCA_964562865.1 uncultured Binatia bacterium (SeqCode)
CAGAACCTGGCCAGCTTCCCCTTCCTCGCCGACCGGCTCCAGCAGGGCATGGTGGACCAGCTCTTCCTGGCGCGGCTGATGATCCATCCCAACGGCTTCGTCTCCGACCCCGCCTTCAAGGACGCGTTCGGGGCGCCGGTCATCGACACGAGCCACGTCTTCTACGACGGGAACAGCCAGGGTGGCATCTTCGGCGGGACGGTCATGGCCATCTCGCAGGACATCAAGCGCGGCGTGCTCGGCGTGCCGGGCATGAACTACTCGCTCCTCCTCACGCGCAGCACGGACTTCGCGTCGTACGCGGCGCTCCTCTATCCCGCGTACCCGAACGAGCTCCAGCGCCCGCTCCTCCTGGCGCTCATCCAGATGCTGTGGGACCGCTCGGAGCCGAACGGCTACGCGCATCACATGACGAGCGACCCGCTGCCCAACACGCCGCCGCACCAGGTGCTGATGCACGTCGCCTTCGGCGACCATCAGGTGTCGACGGTCGCTGCCGAGGTCGAGGCCCGGACGATCGGCGCCTACATCCACCAGCCGGCGATCGCACCGGGACGCAACCCGGACGTGACTCCCTACTACCTCATCCCCGCAGTCCCGACCGATCCGTTCGATGGCTCCGCGATGGTCGTGTGGGACAGCGGCGCGGCCACACCGCCGATCACCAACACGGCGCCGATGGTCGGGTTCGATCCGCACACGGATCCGCGCAACTCACCGCTCGCGCGGACCCAGAAGTCGGACTTCCTCGACTCGGCGGAGCCCGCCTTCATCGACGTCTGCGGCGGCGTGCCGTGCACCGCGACGCATTGAAATAAGCGAGGGGGGGTAAATGCAGCGAGGGCCCTCCCCCGGTGGGGCGACGGCGCTTCCGCGGCGCGTCGGCGGCCCGAGCGTCCCCGGCCGGGCGCAGCCACGGCTCAACCTTTCCACCGGTCGTGCCGAGACTGGACGAGCATGCGAGCGGACGATCTCGTCCTCGTGCAGGGGCTCCGGGACACGCGGACGACGCTCGCCCGCTGGAGGCGCCGGCCGTGGCCCGTCGCGCGCGGCTGGATGGGCGGCAGCCTGGCCGTGGCCGGAGGGCTCCTGCTCGGGGTCTGGGCCGTCGCGCTCCTCTCCGCGCCCGACCCGAGGCAGCTCGTGCTCCCCGGCGTGACGCGCCCGGCGACCGCGGCGGACCTCGGGCGCGTGCTCTTCGGGAACCTCCTCGTCCTGGCACTCCACGCGCTCGCCTGCGTCGCGGGCTTCATCGCGGGCAGCGCGCTCCCGCGCGAGGCCGCGCGCAGGCGGGGTCTCTGGCGGCGCGTGCACGAGCGGGCGGGCCCGCTCGCGATCTCGTTCGTGACGGGCGCGACGCTCTTCTCGCTCACGAGCCAGGTCCTCGTCCTGGGCGGCTCGATCGCGAGCCTGTCGGCCCAGCTCGGGATCCGTCCGGGGGTGCTGCTGGTCGGCCTCCTCCCCCACGCGGTGCCGGAGCTCGTCGCGCTCTTCCTTCCGCTCGCGGCGTGGCTGATCGCAAGCCGCCGCGGCGCGTGGCACGAGCTCCTCGCAGCGACGTTCGTCACGGTGGCCGTCGCGGTGCCGGTGCTCGCCGTGAGCGCCACCGTCGAGACGTACCTCTCGCCCCGTCTGCTGCTCACGCTGCTCCGCTGATCGCACTGGACGAGGCCCGCGGCCGTCGGCTAGCGTGCGCGGCCATGCCGCGGCTCGCGGTGCTCGCCCTGTCGGTCGTCGCGCTCGCGGGCTCGGCGGGCGCGCACTGCCGGTGCCACAAGCCGCGCACGCCACGGTGCGCCGACCGGACTGCGCTCCACCACATCACGGTCGTGATCGACCTCGCCGCAGCCGACGGCGGCGTCGAGGTTCTCACGCAGTCCGGCCCGTACCGCGTCCCCGCCGCGGACCTCGACGGCAAGCTCGTCCTGTTCCTCTTCACGCGGCGGGGTGTCGTCTTCCAGGGCTTCTTCGACGACCCGATCACGATCGCTGCCGGGAAGATGACGGGCACGCAGGCCACGATCACGACCAACGCGCTCTTCGCCCCGGGCGAGTACGAGCTGGCCCTCTTCATCGACGTCGTCCCGGGCGGTCCATCCGGCAGCATCGGGCCGCAGCGTGGCGACCTCGCGGCCTTCGACAACTCGGTCTGCGACCCGACCGGCGTCACGGTGCGCGTGCCCGTCGGCTGCGAGGACGCGACCGTGACGCTCACGAACCGCCACTTCATCCTGTTCTAGATGCGACGGGCCCTCGGACTCCTCCTGCTCCTCGTCTCGGCGGCGCCGGCCGCGGAGCTTCGCTACCCGCAGTTCCCGCCGCTCCCGGCACCGCCCGTCGACCCGGCGAACCGACCGTCGCGGGCGAAGCGGCTCCTCGGGACCGAGCTCTTCTTCGACACGCGGCTCTCCGGCTCCGGCTTCACGAGCTGCTCGAACTGCCACGTCTGGAACACCCAGTTCCAGGACAATCTGGTGAAGCCCCGACCGGACACGAGCCAGGGGACCGACTTCTTCACGCTGCCCGCGAACACCGAGTCGCTCCTCAACATCGTCTACCGGCCCTTCTTCTTCCGCGACGGACGCCTCCAGTCGCTGCCGCGCGCCATGACCGAGCCGTGGATCGAGGACAACCAGCAGCTCGGGAAGACGCGGGCCGACGCCGCCGCGCATCTGGCGACGATCCTCCGCGGCAAGCCGGGCTACGTCGACGCGTTCCGTGACGCCTTCCACCAGGACATCCGGAAGATCCCGGCCGAGGACGTGTTCGACCTCGCCGGCCGCGCGCTCGCCATCTTCGTCCGCAGCGTGGTGACCGGACCGGCTCCCTTCGATCGCTGGAACGCCCGCCGCGGGAAGATCCCCGAGGCGGCGGAGCGCGGCGTGGCGCTCTTCGCCGGCAGGGCGGGCTGCGCCCTCTGCCACGTCGGCCCGAACTTCACCGACGGCCAATTCCACAACGTGAGCACGTCGGTGCCGGACGCAACGGGTCAACGCCCCGACGAGGGGCGGGCGCGCGTCACCGGACGCGCGGAGGACGGCGGGAAGTTCCTCACGCCGAGCCTCCGTCAGGTCGTGCTGACGGAGCCGTACTTTCACGACGGCTCGGCGGCCGGGATCGCCGACGTGCTGAACCACCTCGACGCGGGCGCGGGCACCGACCCGAACCACGACCCGCGCGTCGGCACCCCGCTCGGCCTCACGATGCGGGACAAGGCCGACCTCGCAGCCTTCCTGCAGACCCTCAAGAGCCCGTCGGTCGTGCTGCGCGGCCCGACGGGTGAGCTCTGCACCGACGCGGACGTCGCGGAGCTGCGCCGGCGGCTGCCGCGCTAGTCAGTGGTGCGCGTTGGGCTGGACCGAGGCGAACTGATTCGCGACCTCTCCCGCCGTGAGCGGCCGGTTGTGCACGTCCACCTGCTGGATGACACCGGGCGCGACGGGGCGGTTCTGGGGGAAGTTCGACCCGACCACGAGCGTCGCGTCCGAGGGGAGGCCCACGGAGCCCGCGTCGGACTTCTGGCTCACCAGGCGGCCGTCGATGTAGAGCGCGAACGAGGTGCCGTTCCAGGTCGAGGTGACCTCGTGCCACTCGCCTGTCTTCCACTCCGCGATCGGCGCTCCGATCCCGCCGGTGTCGCCTGTCTCGTCCGTCCACTCGAAGCGGATGAAGTCGACGTTCTTGACGACGCGGAGCATCCCGTCGCCGAGATCGAGCAGCGTCGCGTCGTCCTGGTTGCCGTCCTGCCAGGTCGGCTGGAGCCAGAAGGAGAGCGTCCCGGATGGGCCCGCGAGGTTCGGGGTGTTGCTGACCTCGACCGGTGCGTTGGTGGCGAACTGCCGCTGGTCCCCGCTCGCGTACGTCACGTCTGGGGCGGGCGCGGCGGCAGGCTCGTGTTGGTCGGCGACGTTCGCCGGCGCGTTCGCTGTCACGGGGGCGGCCGCCTGCGTGGCCGCCCGGGGGCCGGCGGCCGGCGCGAGCGCCGTGCCGGCGTCGCCGCCGACCGCACCTGCGCGGAGTGATCCGCTCTCGGCCCGCTGCCGTTCGCGCTCGCGGGCCGCGCGGTGCCGCCCGAGCACGTGCGGCCGGGCACGCTCCCCGCTCGGCTCTCCCGGCGCCGCATGCCGCACGGGCGCCGACGGCTCGAGGTCGTCGCGCGGCGCGCTCGCGACGGCGTCGTCCTCGTCATGCGCGCGGGGCGCGTCGGCGGCCGGCGCCGCGGGCGACGTCCGTGCCGCGCGATCGACGGCCGCGGCGAGCGGCGTGCCGGCGGGTGCCGGCTCGCCGACGTCCTGCGCGTGCGGGATCGCAGTCGGGGCGGCGGAGCGGTGGACGTCGGTCGCCTTGAGGACGACGCCGAGGAATCCCGCGGTCACCGCGGCGGCGACGAGCCACCAGGTCCCCGAGCGGGCCATGTCGCGCCCGATCATCGTCCGCCCGGCCGCAACTCGCAACCGGAAAACCCGCACTCGCAGCGCGAAGATGCAGAGTGCGCAGGCGAGCGCGCGGGAGAGCGTCACCCCGTGGAGAAAACCTCGCGAGCTTGAGGGAACGAGCCGGCCGGGGCTAGAGTCCCCCGCCGCGCTGCGATGAACGACGTCCCTTCGGTCACCGTCGTCGTCCCCACCTACGCGCGACCCCGCAAGCTGGTCGCGTGCCTCCGATCGCTCGCCGCGCTCCGCTACCCGCGCATGTGCTTCGAGGTGATCGTGGTCGACGACGGCAACGCGGAGCCGGTGGCGGCCGCGGTGAAGGCGGCTGGGTTGCCGTTCGACATGACCGTCGTCCGCCAGGATCACGGCGGCCCGGCCCGCGCGCGGAACGAGGGCGCCCGCCACGCGCGGGGCGCGCTCATCGCCTTCACGGACGACGACTGCACGGCGACGCCCGACTGGCTGGCAGCCCTCACCCGCCATGCGGCCAGCGCTCCGGGGAGCGCGGTGGGCGGCCGCACGGTCAACGCGATCCCCGCGAATCCGTACGCGAGCGCGACGACCCTGCTGGTCGACCACCTGCTCGCTCGCCACAACGCGGAGCGCCCACGCTTCCTTCCGACGAGCAATCTCCTCGTTCCGGCGGACCGGTTCCGCACGGTGGGAGGCTTCGATGCGTCGTTCGGGTTCCCCGGCGGCGAGGACCGGGAGTTCTGCGAGCGCTGGCGCCGCCGCGGCTTCGCCCTCACGTGGGCCCCGGAGGCGGTCGTCGAGCACACACCTGCAAGCCGGCTCCGGACGTTCCTCCGCCAGCACTTCAACTACGGACGGGGCGCGGCGCGGATCCGGCGCACGGCGCGGGAGGGCGACGCCCTCGGATTCCAGGTGGGCCTGCTCCGTCGGCCGTTCTCGGTCGAGCCCCGCGCGCGGGCGGTGCATCTGAGCGCGCTACTCGTCGTCTGCCAGCTCGCAACGGCGGCGGGGTGGGTCCGCGACCGGGCGTGGTGAAACGCCGGACGGGCTACGAGTGCATGGCCCGCTCCCGAGAGCGACCGCGGGAGACGTAGCCCACCGCCTCGCCCACCGACCACGCGCAGAGTGCCAGCAGGAGAAGCGGTGTCGTCCGGACGAGGCGCACGCGCAGCGCCGGATCGCGGGCGACACGCCGGGCGATCCGGGACCAGAGCAGCGCGGGCAGCGCGGGCGCGAGCGCGGCGAACGCGGCTCGACGGCCCGCGGAGAAGCGCTCCGCGCCGGCCCGGAGCCGTGCGAAGTCCCGCCCGTGCCGGAGCTTCCGTCGCGCGAGCTCGCCCAGGCGGTCGATGTTCACGTGGGCGACGCGGATCGCGGGGTCGAAGAGCGGGCGGTGACCGTCGCGGACGAGACGCCACTGGAACGCGCTGTCGGAGGAGTACGTCCCCTCGAGAAACGGGCCCCAGCGCTCGAAGGCCCAGCGCTTGATGGAGAGGCACCCGGTCGGGATCTCGGCGACCCGACCGCGCGGGCGGGAGGGCAGCCATTGCGACAGCTCGAGCAGGTACGCCGCCCAGCCGACCGCGCTCGACGGGTTCGCGTTGTCGATCGCGCCACCGATCACCGGGTCGGGATGATCGCGATGCGCCGCGAGGATCGCCTCGAGCCACCGCCGGTCGGCCACGCAGTCGGCGTCGGTGAACGCCAGGAGGTCGGCCCGCGCGTGCGCGATGCCGAGATTCCGCGCGTCACCCGGGAACTTCCGCACCGGGAAGGACAGGAGCCGCACTCGGGGAAACCGCCGCGACACCAGCTCGACCGTGCCGTCGGCCGAGCTGTCGACCACGATCACCTCGGCGGCCGGCAGAGCGGTCTGCGCCTCCAGCGAAGAGAGGCACCGCTCGATCGTCGCTGCCGAGCGATACGACGGCACGACGACCGACACGGCGGGTTTCATCGCGCGTCCGCGACGCGGACGACGGCCGCGAACGTCAGGCGGCGGGACGGCGGCATCATGGGGGACGGAGGCGCGCGATCCTACAGCCGCTCCGAAGCAGCTGACAAGAAGAAACTTCCGACGAACCCGACGCCGGATCCGTTCGACGGACACGCCCGCAACGTGCCATATCCGGGACGCCGCGGCCGCGACCGCGGCAGACGATGTCGCTCCCCTCACGCGCACTCTCGGTCACCATCTTCGTGCTCATTTCCGCGCTCCGCGCGTTCGCGAGCGCACCCCCTCCGCGCCTCTCCACCGACAGCCGGCCGGTGAGCTTCGACTCCACGTACGGCAGCGGGAACTTCGGCTCCTGGCTCGTCGACCGGTTCGGGCTGCCCGCCTTCCGCTACGACCTCGACGAGCAGTCGGACCCGCGCGCGGCGCAGCCCGAGCTCGCCGGCAAGACCGAGGCGCAGCACCAGGTCGGAAACGACCAGACCGTCGCGGCCGCGTTCAACCACGGCTACACCCAGCTCTGGAGCCAGGCCCGGCTCTCCCAGTGGGCGAACCTCTACCAGCCGAACGTCCGGCACTGGGCGGGCGGTTTCGGGTACCTGAACGCCGGCGGGACGGTGCTGAGCACGCTCTACACGGACCGTGCGCCCGGCGCGTCGTTCGAGCGCGACTTCGGCGTGGCATACGCCCGCAAGCAGACGAGCGCGGACGGCCTGACCGTCGAGCAGATCGTCTACGCGCCGTTCGGCGACGACCCGCTCGTCCTCGACGACGTGACCATCACCAACGCGTCCGGCGCGCCGCGGACCGTGTCGTGGTTCGAGTACTGGGACGTCAACCCGTACGACCAGCCGGGAGGGACGACGCGCGGGGTCGGCCAGCCGGCGTGGGATCCGTCCACCACGACCCTCTCGGTCACGCAGTCGGGCGGCAAGGGGAACGACACCGCACCGCTCTCGATCTTCGCCGCGGTCCTGGCGGGGCCCGTCGACGGCTTCGAGACGTCGCTCGACTCGTTCTTCGGCGGCGGCACGCGGGCGGCGCCGGCCGCCGTGACGGCCGATCACCTGAGCGGATCGCTCGCGCCCCCGTCGGCGGCCGGCAGCCCGAGCGGCACGCTCTTCGCGTTCCGGGCGCCGCTGACGCTCGCCGCGGGACAGGCCGTGACGCTCCGCTACGCGTACGGGATGGCGCACGCCGAGCAGATCCCAGCCCTGGTCGCGAAGTACCGCATGCAGGCGGATCCGCTCGCGGCGAGCGAAGGTGCCTGGGCGAGCTGGCTGCCGAAGGCCGACTTCGGCCGGAGTCGCCGGTGGGTCGCACGCGAGCTCGCCTGGGACGCGTACCTGCTGCGCTCGGCCACCGCCTGGGAGGAGGTCTGCGGCCAGCACACCCTCACGCAGGGCGGCTACTACCAGTATGCCACCGGCCTGAACCTCGGCACGCGGAGCTGGCCGCACTACCTCCTGCCCATGGTGTACGCGGCGCCGGAGATCGCGCGCGAGATCCTCCGCTACACGATCGCGCTGCAACCGCAGGTGGGCGGGCAGTTCCCCTACGGCACGGGACCGCTCTGCAGCATCGTCAACTTCGGCACGTCGAGCGATCTCGACTTCTGGGTGCTCCTCGCGGCCGTGGAGTACGGCCTCGGCTCGCGCGACACGGCCTTCTTCGACGAGCAGCTCCCCTTCCGGGACACCGGGCAGCTCGCGTCCATCTGGACGCACGTGCAGCTCGCCTACCAGCACCAGGAGAGCATCCGCGGGCCGCACGGCGGCTACCTCTCCGGGACGAACGGCGACTGGTCCGACTTCAGCTCGCGCTTCCTCAACATGACGGAGTCGATGCTGGTCGCGGTGCAGGTCGCCTACGTCTACCCGCGTCTCGCCGAGCTGGCGGATCGGCTCGACGATCGCCCCTTCGCCGCTCAGCTCCGCGCGCGAGCCGCCGAGCTGCACCGCTCCCTCGCCGGCCAGTGGACCGGGAGGGGCTGGTACACGCGCGGCTACTCCGGCGACCAGCAGATCGGCACGGGGGCCATCTTCGGCGAGCCGCAGCCGTGGGCCATCCTGTCCGGGATCCCCGGGCGGCGCCGCGCGGCGCGGCTGGTCGGGAACATCCGCCGCTTCCTCGACGGGGTCGGGGCGCCGCCCGAGGTCCACGGTCCGACGCGGATCGGCTCGTCGCTCACCCCGGCCCACAACGACCCCGACGTGACGGAGAAGTCCGCGACGCCCGTCGGCGTCGGCGACAACAACGCCAACTACGTCGGCGGGACGTGGTTCGACGTGAACGGCTGGCTCACCTGGGCGCTCGGCGAGCTCGACGGCGTCGTGCCGCACGCCCGCCGGCTCGGGTGGAGCGAGTACACACGGAACACGCTCGCGAACCACGCGACGCAGTTCCCCGACCACTGGGCGGGCACGATCTCGATCGACGACACCTGCTACGCCTACTACTCGAGCCATCCGGAGCAGTGTGGCAACGACCTCTACCGGACCTACGACGGGCAGATCACCGAGCAGGCCACGTGGATGGTGATGGACGCGATCCGCCTCGCCGGGATCACGCCGACGCAGGCGGGCTACCGCATCGCGCCGCACCTCCCGTTCCGGCGCTTCTCACTCCGGCTGCCGGAGGTCGGTATCGCCGCCACCGCGCGGCAGCTCCGCGGCTACGTCCACCCCGTGGCGAGCGGTCCGGTCGAGATGCGCGTGCGGCTCCCCCGCGGCGTCGACCCGGCCACGGTCGAGACGTGGGCGGGCAGCCGGGCGGTGCCGCATCACGCGGCGCGCGGATTCGTCGTCTTCCGCGTCCCGGGCAACGCCGGCACCGCCTCCGACTGGGCGGTCAACTGGGGAGGCTAGCCAGAAGCCCGAGCCGATACCCATTCTCCGCGCGCGCAGCGCGCGGCCGAGCGACGCGAGCGGGGAGTGAGGAC
>CAZLYE010000355.1:0-7593 GCA_964562865.1 uncultured Binatia bacterium (SeqCode)
CTCTGGGACATCCATGCAGGGACGTGGGATGCCGAGCTGCGCGACATGCTCGACGTTCCGGCCGACGTGCTCCCCGAGGTCCGTCCGTCGAGCGGGGACTTCGGGACGACGGAGAAGTCGATCCTCGGCGCGCCGGTCCCGATCGCGGGCGTGGCCGGCGACCAGCAGGCCGCGCTCTTCGGCCAGGGCTGCGTCGAGCCGGGCATGGCGAAGAACACGTACGGGACGGGCTGCTTCCTCCTCCTCAACACGGGCGCCGAGGCGGTGGCGTCGCGGCACGGGCTCCTCACCACGGTCGCGTGCGACGCGCGCGGCGGGCGGGCGTACGCGCTCGAGGGCTCGGTGTTCATCGCCGGCGCGGCGATCCAGTGGCTACGGGACGGCCTCGGCCTCCTCCGCAAGGCGGCCGAGTCCGAGCGGGTCGCACGGAGCGTCGACTCGACGCTCGGCGTCCACCTCGTGCCGGCGTTCGTCGGGCTCGGGGCGCCGCACTGGGACGCCGACGCGCGCGGCGCGCTCGTCGGGCTCACGCGCGGCGTGACGCGGGCGCACGTCGTCCGGGCGGCGCTCGAGTCGCTCGCGTACCAGACGCGCGACGTGGTGGATGCGATGGCGGCCGACGCGGGCGAAGCGCTGCGCGCGCTCCGCGTCGACGGCGGCGCCGCGGCGAACGACTTCCTCATGCAGTTCCAGGCCGACGTCCTCGGCGTGCCGGTGGACCGCCCGCGGGTGGTGGAGACGACGGCCATGGGCGCCGCCTTTCTCGCCGGCCTCGCGACCGGCTTCTGGGGCTCGCAGGCCGACCTCGCGCGCGCCCGCCGTCTCGATCGGCGCTTCGCGCCCCGCATGAAGCCCGAGGCGCGCGACGCGCTCTACCGCGGCTGGCGCGAGGCGGTGGCGCGGGTCCGGAGCCGGCCGCCCGCATGACCGAGGTGCGCGGGACGTTCGCCGGCGCGGGTGGCGTCCCGATCCAGTGGCTGCGCGCCGCCCCGTCCGCCGGCGCACCCCGCGCGGCGGTCCTCCTCGCGCACGGCTACGCCGAGCACCTCGGGCGCTACCAGGAGTTTGTCGCGCACCTCGGGGCGCGCGGCTTCGCGGTTGCCGGCATCGACCACCGCGGCCACGGCGGCTCGGGCGGGCCACGCGGCCACTGCGAGAGCTTCGACGAGCTGGTCGCGGATCTCCGTGCGCTCGCCGACATGGCGGACGGCTGGTGGCCCGGTGTCCCCCGGCTCCTCTTCGGGCACAGCCTGGGCGGGCTGCTGGCCGTCGTCTACCTGCTGCGCCATCCGGAGACGGTGCGCGCCGCGGCGCTCTCGGGTCCCGCGATACGCGTCCCCGATGCGGCGCCGCGCGCCGTCCAGTCGCTGGCGCTCCTCCTCGGCCGCATCGCGCCGCGGCTGCCGCTGCGGTCGAACCTCGACGAGCGGCTCCTCGCGCGCGACCCGGCCGTCGGCGCGGCGTACGTCGCCGACCCGCTCGTCCACCGGCGCGCGACGGCCGGCTTCTTCCGCGCCGTGCGCGCGGCGCAGGCGCAGGCGCTCGCCGAGGCGTCGCGCCTGCGCGTCCCGCTCCTCATCCTGCAGGGCGACGCCGACCGCATCGTCGACCCGAGCGGCGCGGCGGACCTGGCCGCGCGCCTCCGGTGCGAGCACGAGCTCGTTATGCTCCCCGGCTACTATCACGAGCTGCTGAACGAGCCGCGGGAGGAGCGGGCGGCGGTGCTGACGCTGCTCGACGCGTGGTTCGACCGCTTCGTCGCGTCCTAGGGCTCAGAGAAACTTCCGCAGCGCGGTGGTCGTCTCCTGCGGGCGCTCCTCGAGCACCCAGTGTCCCGTGTCCTTCAGCACGACGATCGTGACGTCCGTTCCGACCGCCTCCATCTGCCGTCCGAGCTCGTTGCCGAGGGACTTCTCGCCGCCGATCACGAGGATCGGCATCGTGAGCTTGGTCTTGGAGAGCTCGGCGAACTCCTTCGCGGTCTCCGGGAACGCGACGAAGTACGCCCAGCCCGCCCGCATGCGTCCCGGGCGTGCGTAGGCGGCCGCGTAGGCCTTCCGGTCCGCCTCGGGGAGCGAGTGGTTCCGGTCCGCGGCGAAGTCGTTCCAGAAGTGCTCGAAGTACGTGCGCTCGCGTCCGCGGACGAGAGCCTCCGGGGTCGGTCCGTTGAACCGGAAGTGCCACAGGCCCGGATTGTCGTAGATGGCCTCCCATCCGGTGACGCCGGGAAGGAAGGCGTCCATCACGACCAGCCTCTCCACCTCCGTCGGGAAGAGCGCGGCATAGGCGTACGCGACCATGAGGCCGATGTCGTGCCCGACCACCTCGGCCCGCTCGAAGCCGAGCGAGCGGGCCAGCGCGTGAATGCGGACGGCGGCGGTCTTCACGTCGAGCCCGCTCTCCGGGATCCCCGAATCGCCGATGCCGGGGAGGTCCGGCGCGACGACGATGAATCGCCTGGCGAACACCGGGATGACCGGTGTCCACATGCGCGAGGTCTCGGCGTACCCGTGCAGGAGGATCAGCGGCATGCCGTGGCTCCCCGCCGTCAGGTAGTGGAGCTGGACGCCGTCGAGCTCGGCGGTGCGGGAGACGATCTTCTCGTCCGACGCGCCTTCGTACGCCACGGCCGAGAACGCGGCGAGGTTCCCGAGCAGGACGAGCGCCGCCGCGACCAGGGAACGGCTCGAACAGGGCCTCATCGAGAGCTCCTTCCGGATGCGGGTGGATGCCGGGGCGACGCCGACGCCCGCTCTTCTCGCGCTCCCGGGATCAGCGGCCCAGGTCGATCGAGAACGTGCCGTTCTCGATGGTGACGGGCGGATTCGGCGGCGCGTCCTGGGACGCGAGCGTCCCGTGGAACGTCCCCGTCAGACGGTTGCCGACCAGGGAGTCCAACGTGAACTGCACGGCCTGGTCGGCGTTCGACCCGCCCCACATCTTGTAACTGGGGTGCCGGGAGGCGCGGAGCTCGGTGTAGCCGACGAGACAGAGTTGCTGCGGGAACACGGGCGTCACGGGAAACGTGCCCGCGAGCTCGACCTCGCAGGACAAGGACAGCCCGGGGATGAACTGGTTCAGGCGGAACCGCTTCACCGTGGCGATGACGCTCACCGAGCTGAGGCTGCCGGTGAGGGGCCCGACCGTGACGCCGATCTTCTTCGTGTTCCAGCTCCGGCGCTTGCCGTTGACGACAGCGACGACGCTCTCCTTGCCCCTCTTCTTCTTCGCTGCCGCCTCGTGGACTCCGATCGCGACCACGAGGGCCGTGACGAGGGCCAGGACCGGGATGGCGCGTCGACTGCAGAGCCTCGGGTCGTCTCGTCTCGCTGGGAAGGGCATGGGGCGGTGTCTCTACCCGAGCGGCGCCGCGTCGTCCAGGGACCGTGTCGGCGACGTTCTGCCGCCGCTCGGGACGGGTTCGTCACGCGTTTGTTGATCGACGTCCCCGAAGCCCAATAGATCTAGACTCGGCGCGGGATTTTTTCGTTGACAGCCCGCACGGCTTCGCCGTATGCGCCGGGCATGACGACACAGGCGAGGTCGTTCCTCGGGCTCACGCTGCTGATCGCGTCCCTGGGATCCGCGTCGGCGTACGACCCGACGTCCCTCACGCCCGGCCAGGCGCGGTGCGAGGCCGGTGCGGCCAAGGTCATCGGCAAGGCGTGGACGACGATGCTCAAGTGCCAGGCGCGCTGCGACGCGGGCGCGGCCGCTGGCCGGAACCCCGCCAGCGACTGCCAGCTCCCGTGGGGCGGCGAGACGCTCGCCTGCATCGAGAAGGCGAAGGGAAAGGCCAACACCTCCTTCACGGGGCGGTGCGCCGGTGGTTGCCCGGCCTGCTACGACGGCGGGGGCAACTGCGACGCCGTGAGCCATCTCGACCAGTGGGTCGCGAAGGAGATCAACGGGAACCGGCCGGCCGACTCCGTCGAGATCTTCGTGAGCCTGCTGTACGACCAGTACGCCTGCACCGACGAGAACACGCTCACCGCAGGCGAGCTCAGGTGCCGCGACACGGTCGCCCGGATGATGGGGAAGCAGGTGGCGACGATTCTCGGATGCCTCACGAAGTGTCGGGCCAAGCAGGCGAAGGGTGTGCTCCCGCTCGCCCCCGATCCGTGCGTGCAGCCGACCGCCGAGCCCGCCACGGCGGCGTGCTACCTGGACGCGGCCAATCGGTTCGACACGAAGTGCAACGCCGCGTGCAACGATCCGCCCGACTGCGGCGGTCGGTTCTGCTACGGCGGCGCGAACGCAGGCAACCCGTGCTCGACGAACGCCGAGTGTCCGGGGAGCTTCTGCGAGGGGCCGCACTTCGTGGCGTGCTTCGACTGGGAAGGGTACGCCGAGACCGAGGCGTTCTACTACGACTCGATCCCGGCGCCGTTCGCGACCGAGGGACAGAGCCTCCTCTTCTGCCCCTCGCCGAGCGGCGCGTTCCTCGACGAGTAGCCCGCAGGCTCGGTCGCCGAGCCTGCCTCGCGACGTCGTCGAAGACGGGATAGAAGGGCGCTCGCGCTGCGCCACGGCGTCCTGCCGGAGCCGCCGGCGCGGACGCCGAGCCGAGAGGAGAGCCGATGCGAAGGACCGGATGCGTGCTGTTGCTGGCGGGCGCGCTCGTCGCGACGTACGCCGCCGCGGCGGAGCAGAAGGGCGAGGTGGTGAAGTCGGGAAGCTGGTCGATGACCCTGCCGCTCGGGTTGCAGGCGAACTCCGCGTACGTCCCCGACGACAACCCGATGAGCGACGACAAGATCGCGCTCGGGCGTCTCCTCTACTTCGACCGCCGTCTCTCCAAGAACGCGACCATCGCGTGCGCGAGCTGCCACAATCCCTTCCACGGCTTCACGGATCCAGCGCGTACGTCGGCGGGCGTCGACCAGAAGCTCGGCACGCGCAACAGCCCGACCGTCATCAACCGGCTCTTCTCCGCCGACCAGTTCTGGGACGGCCGGGCGAAGGACCTCGAGGCGCAGTCGCACGGGCCGCTCACCAACCCGGTCGAGATGGCGATGGGGTCCGAGGGCGACGTCGAGGAGCGGGTCCGCTCGGTCAAGGGCTACGCGCCGCTCTTCAAGAAGGCGTTCGGCGACGACCAGGTCAACCTCGAGCGCCTCGGGAAGGCGATCGCGGCCTACGAGCGCACGGTCGTCTCGGGCGACAGCCCCTACGACCGCTACCAGGCGGGCGACAAGGACGCGCTCAGCCCCGCGGCGGTCCGCGGCATCGCGCTCTTCAACGGGAAGGCGAACTGCGTCAAGTGCCACGCCGGGTTCAACTTCACCGACGAGAACTACAACAACATCGGCGTCGGGATGGACAAGCCGACCCCCGATCCCGGCCGCGCCGCTGTCACGAAGGACGACGCCGATCGCGGGAAGTTCAAGACGCCCACGTTGCGGAACGTCGCCGAGACGGCGCCGTACATGCACGACGGGAGCGAGGCGACCCTCGCGGAGGTGATCGACTTCTACGATCGGGGCGGGATCGGGAACCCGAACCTGTCGAAGGAGATCAAGCCGCTCAAGCTGACGCCCGGCGAGAAGGCCGACCTCGTCGCCCTTCTCGAGTCGCTCACCGGCGTCGTACGGAACGCAACACCGCCGGAGGAGCTCCCGCGCTGAGGCCGCCGGTTAGCGACGCGGCGCGGGACGCCGGCGTCGTTTGAAGAACTGCACCGCACGCTCGTGCTCCTCGGCCTCGTCGCGCGTCCGGAACGTGCCGAGGTTCCGGCGCCTGCCGGTCTCGGCGTCGCGCGCGCGCGAGTAGAGGCGGTACCGTCCGGGCCCGAGCTTCCGGATCATTACGGGCCCACGCGGACCGGCAGGCACTCGAGGCTCCGGAGGACGAGCGTCCGCCGGCGGACGGCCGGCCGCTCGCCGAGCCGGAGCGCCGGGAAACGGCGGACGAGCGCCCCGAGCGCGAGGCGTGCCTCCAGGCGCGCGAGCTGCGCGCCGGGGCAGAAGTGCGTTCCGAGCCCGAAGGCGACGTGCGGATTCGGATCGCGTCCGAGATCGAGCCGATCGGGCTCCGTGAACGCTGCCGGATCGCGGTTCGCCGCGCCGAGGCAGAGGAGCACCGAGTCACCGGCGCGGAGCGTCCGTCCCGACAGCGTGAAGTCGGTGGCCGCGACGCGTGAGATCATCTGCGGCGGGCTGTCCCAGCGGAGGAGCTCCTCGATCGCCGACGCGAGGAGTGAGGGGTCGGCGCGGAGGCGCGCGAGCTCACCCGGGTGGCGGAGCAGCGCGAGCGTCCCGTTCGCGATCAGGCCGACCGTCGTCTCGTATCCCCCGAAGACGAGCGCGGTGCACATGGCGACCGCCTCGATATCCGTCAGACGGTCTCCCCGTTGCTCGGCGTGGAGGAGCGTGCGCACGAGATCGTCGCCCGGCGTGTCGCGGCGCTCCTGGATCAGGGTGAGGAAGTAGGCCCCGATCTCGCGGAGCCCCTGGCGGGCGTCGTCACCGCCGTAGAAGCGGTCCATCCCACGCGCGATCGCGTTCGACTGCTCCCGGAAGCGCGGCCGATCCGCCTCGGGGATTGCCATGAGCTCCGCGATCACGTCGATCGGCAGCGGATAGGCGAGGCGCTCGACCAGGTCGACCTCGCCGTCGCCGTCCGCCGCCAGGCGATCGAGGAGCACGGCGACGCGCTGCTCGACGAACGGCGCCATCGTGCGCACCCGGGCGCCGAGCGCGGTGTTGAGCATCGCGCGCACCGGAAGGCAGTCGGGTGGATCGGACGTCACCGTGCGGATGGGTGGAACCGTCGCGTCGACGCCGCCGCGGTTCGCGCGCTGCGCCTTCGAGCGGTCGCTGCTGAACCGCTCGTCGTCGCGGAACGCCGCGGTGACGTCCTCCCACCGGAAGAGCACCCAGGCCTTGAGCTTCGCGCTCCAGTGCACCGGATCCTCGAGCCGCAGGCGGGCGTACTGCGGGTACGGATCTTCGGTGGCCGCGGCCGAGAAGGGATCGAAGCCGTTCATGCGGCGAGTCGTCGGCGACGGGCGTCACCGTAGCGGGCCGCTCGCGGTCGTGGCAAGCGATTGGCCGGCGGGCTTCGCGTCCTCGGTGGGAGGAGGTACGATCCCCGCATGCGCTTTCTCCACACGATGCTCCGGGTGAACGACCTGGAGGAGTCCCTCCGCTTCTACTGCGACGTCCTCGGCATGCGGCTCCTGCGGCGGAAGGACTACCCCGAGGGGCGGTTCACGCTCGCGTTCGTCGGATGCGGTCCCGAGGAGGCGGAGACCCTCCTCGAGTTCACCCACAACTGGGACACGCATCGCTACGACATCGGCACCGGCTTCGGTCACGTCGCGCTCGGCGTCGAGGGCATCTACGAGGTGGTCGAGCGCCTCCGCGGAAAGGGCGCGAAGGTGGTCCGCGAGCCGGGGCCGATGAATCACGGCGGCTCGACGATCGCATTCCTCGAGGACCCGAACGGATACCGGATCGAGTTGATCGAGCTGCGCGACCGGACGGACTGAGGGGCGGGCGTCGGTGGACGGCGACCGGGCGGCCGGGGGCCCCCCCCCCGCCGGCGGGGGGGGGCGGCGGGGGGGGGGGGGGGGGGCCCGGGGGGCGCCCG
>CAZLYE010000356.1:0-4909 GCA_964562865.1 uncultured Binatia bacterium (SeqCode)
CGAGGACGTCGTAGTCCGTCTCGTCGTGGAGCGCATCGGCCACGTCGAGGAAGGCCTCGATCGTCACCTTGCCCGCACGCACGAGCGCCCACTGGTCGCCGGCGAGCGCCAGTCGCTCGACCGCGCTGAGGCCGTCCGACAGGTGCGCGAGGAGTGCCGCCCGGTCGGCCTGGTCGTGGAGGACGCGGTAGAAGCCGCCCGCGTTGGCGTTGCCGAAGTACCACTCGACGGGCGCCTTCGGGAGGGTGACCGCCTCGCTCGCCTTCTCGACGAGGAAGCGCTCGACGGCCGGGCCGTCGAGCCCGCGCCACTTGAGCACGAGCGGGACCGGCCATCGCCCGCGCCGTCGCGCCGCCGGGACGCGCGGGTCGGAGAAGAAGCGCTCCTGCCGGACGCGGAGCGTAGCCTCGTTCCCGCCGGGCGCCCGCCCGATCGCCACGAGGGGGAAGCCCGCCTGCGCGATCCACGTCTGCGCGACGCGCGCCACCTCCTTGCCCGAGGCCTCCTCGAGTGCGCGCCACAGATCCGCCGCGACCGTGTTCCCCTCGCGATGGCGGCGCATGTAGACGCGCACGCCCGCGCGGAACGCCTCGGCCCCGAGATAGTGCTCGATCATGCGGACGACGGCGGCGCCCTTCTCGTAGGTGATCGCGTCGAAGTTCTCGGTGGCCTGCGCGACGCTCCGCACCGGCGCGTAGATCGGGTGCGTGTTCGAGAGCCCGTCGAGGGCGAGCGCGCCCGACCGGTCGTGCTCGAACCCCTGCCACATCCGCCAGTCGGGCCGCCAGTCGTCGACCACGCGGTAGGCCATCCAGGTGGCGAACGCCTCGTTCAGCCAGAGGTCGTCCCACCACGCCATGGTGACGAGGTCGCCGTACCACATGTGCGCGAGCTCGTGCGCGATCACCTCCGCCGCGCGCTTGCGCTCGCCGAGCGACGCGGTCTTCGGGTCGAGGAGGAGCAGGGTCTCGCGGAAGAAGACGGCGCCGGCATTCTCCATCGCGCCGGCCTCGAAGTCGGGGACCGCGACCAGGTCGAGCTTCCCGTACGGATACGGGATGGCGAAGTAGTCCTGCAGCCGCGCGAGCGCCTCCGCCGCCGCCTCGAGCGCCAGCTCCGTCAGGTGGCCCTTCCCGGGGACGTGCCAGATGCGGATCGGCGTCGGCCCGAGCATCCGGGTGGCCGACGCCTCGAGCGGGCCGACCGCGAGCGCGAGGAGATACGTCGAGAGCGGCGGCGTCGGGGCGAAGTAGACGATCCGCCCGCCGGGCGCCGGCTCCTCCCGCTCGACGGGGCCGTTCGAGACCGCCACGTCGCCGGTCCGCACGGTCACCGCGACGCGGAAGCGGGCCTTGAACGCCGGCTCGTCGAAGCACGGCAGGATGCGGCGCGCGTCGGCCGCCTCGCACTGCGAGAACGCGTAGCGGCGGCCGTCGGCCGTCGCGCCGTAGAGCCCCCGGAGGTGCTCGTTCAGCCGGCCCGCGAAGCGCAGCACGAGGACGGCGTCGCCAGCGGGCAGGGGCCGCGCGAAGCGGAGCGTCACGGTCTCGTCCGCGGGCTGTACGCTCACCCGCGCCGGCACCTCGTGGTCGGCCGCGCGCGCGACGGCGCGCTCGATCACGAGCCCGGCGGCATGGAGGACGATCGCCGGCCGGGGCCGCTCGATCCGGAGCGCGATGCGGACGTCGCCGGTGAACCGCCCGGCGTCGAGGTCGGGCCTGAGGTGCAGGTCGTACTCGACCGGGCGGACGTCGGGCGGAAGGCGGAACTGTGACGGGCGCTTCGGCGCAGGCATCGGACCTCCGGGGGGGGGCGGTGTGCGCCTGCCTCTACCGAGCGAGGGGAGGCCTTGCAATCGGGACGGCCCGAAGCGCTGCGGGGGCCGGATCGCTCCGGCGTCGGGATGCGACCTTGGTACGACCGCGCCTCAGCCGGTCGAACGCCGCCCTTCCCACTCGCCGCTGCGCATGAGCTCACGCCGCCGACGCTGGTACTCGCGGTTGTACGCGCGCAGGCGATCGAGGTTCTTCCGGTAGTACGCGCGCTGCCGCGTGTTGTACGAGTCGCGGTTGGCGGCGCACCACTTCCGGAAATACCTCGCCTTGCACGAGCTGCACCAGCGATCGCGACCGTCGGGACACGCGGCACGCTTCCAGAAGGCGACGACGGGCTTCACCCGGTTGCACGATCGGCAGCGCTTCAGACGGGGCATCGTGTTCCTCCTCTCACGTGAGCCCCGAGCAGGCGGCGTGCCAAAGCGTTTCGTATTGTTGGCGCGGCTTTGAGGCCGAGCCATGTGGCGGAATGTCTCGACGGGGCGGCGGCCGGAGCGGCATTCTGCCTCGCCACCGCGATGCACTTTGCATTCCGAGCTGAGCGCGGTAGGAGTTTACGCGCGGATGCGCGCGGCGTGCGCGAGAATCGCTCTCCTGGTGGCGCTCACGTGCGCCTCTTCGCCCACCGCCGCGGCACCGCCGGAGGCGGTGACCATCCTCCGCGACGCGTACGGGGTTCCGCACGTCTTCACGTCCGGACGCGCCGCGATGGAGGCGGGCGCGTACGGGAACGGGTGGGCGCAGGCCGAGGACCGGCTCTTCCAGATGGACATCCTCCGCCGCGCTGCGACCGGTCACCTCGCCGAGACGCAGGGGGCGAGCTACCTCCTGATGGACGAGGTCGCGCGACGGGACGGCTTCACGGCGGAGGAGCACGCGCGCTTCGTCCAGCACCTCTCGCGTCGTCAGCGTCGCTCCCTGGAGGCCTATCGCGACGGCGTCAACGCGTACATCCAGAAGGTGACGCTCAATCCCCAGCTGCTGCCGTTCGAGTTCCTCGGCACGCCGCCCGCGCCGTGGGACACGACCGACTCCGCGGCCATCGGGGTGCTGCAGTTCCAGGTCTTCGGGGCGAGCGGCGGGCACGAGGTGCTGAACGCCGACCTGCTGCTGGACCTGCTCGACCGCTACCCGGAGGCCGAGGCCCGGGGCATCTTCGACGATCTCCTCTGGATCGACGACCCGGCGGCTCCCACCACGATCCTCGGGTCGACCCCCGTCCGCGACCCCGACCGCGTCGAGCGCTTCGCCGCCGCCCAGCTCGACCTCGTGCGCTCGCACGCGGCAAGCGTCCGCGCCGCGGCCGCCTCGCTCCGCATGGAGCAGAGCGTCCTCGGCGGGCTCGGCCGGACCGTCGGCATCGCGGTCGGCGTCCACCGCCACGCGAGCAACGCGATCGTCGTCGGTAGCGCGCTCTCCGCGAGCGGCGCGCCCCTCCTCCTCGGGGGGCCGCAGACCGGCCTCGACGTGCCGACCTTCTTCTGGGAGATCGGCCTCCACGGCGGCGGCTACGAGGGCGAGGGCGTGACCGCACCCGCCGGCCCCGGGATGCTGATCGGCCGCGGACGGAACTTCGCGACGTCGATAACGTCCGGGATCATGGACAACGTCGACACCTTCGTCGAGTTCCTCGATCCGGCGGATCCCGGGCGCTACATGTTCCACGGCCGCTCGGTGCCGTTCGATCGCCGGACGGAGACGTTCCACGTCTCAGGCCAGCCGGACGTGACGGTCGACGTCCTCCGCACGGTCCACGGGCCGGTCTTCTTCCTCGACACCGCGAACGGCCTCGCATACAGCCGCAAGGCCGCCTTCAGCGGGAAGGAGCTCTCCTCCGCCGCCGCGCTCATCAGCATCGGGTTCGTGCACGACCTGAAGGGCTTCCGGCGCCTCGCCGACCACTGCGCCGTCTCGCTGAACCTCCACTACGCCGACGACTCGGGCAACATCGCCTACTTCCATCGCGGCATCCGTCCGGTCCGGGCGCGCCACACCGATCCGCGGCTTCCGTTCGACGGCCGCGGCTCGATGGAGTGGGAGGGCCGCATCCCGTCGCGCGACCTGCCGTCGGTGGTGAATCCCTCCGCCGGCTACGTCACCAACTGGAACAACAAGCCGATCGCCGGCTGGTCGGCGGGCGAGCAGGAGGAGCTCTGGGGTGACGTCGACCGCGTGCAGGTGTTCCTCGACGCGCTCGGGCAGGCGAGGCAGGCGGGGACGAAGCTCTCGCTCGACGACGTCGAGGCCCTCATGCGGCGCGCCGCGACCTCCGACATCTTCGCGGCGCGCATCGTCCCGTTCCTGGAGGACGCGGTGGCGGGCATGGATCCCGCCACACCGGAGGCCACGGCAGTCGCGCACGTCCGGGCGTGGGTGGACGCGGGCGCGTCGCTCTTCGCCGTCCCCGACGGCCACGGCGTCATCCCGGACCCGGGTGCCGCCATCTACACGGAGTTCCGGACCGCTGCCCAGACGGCCGTCTTCGCCGACGACCTCGGGAGCGCGTTCCGCGGCATGAACTACCCGGCGGTGAACGTCGGCAACCAGGAGGACGACCACGGCTCGCTCGGCAGCCCCGACGCGCTCTTCCTCCGCGCGCTCTTCGCGGCGGGTCCCGTCGCGGGCGCCACGGCGCCGCCCGGCCTCCTCCCCGTCTCCCGCAACTACTTCGACGACGCGTCGACGGGCACGCCGCACACGCGGGCCGAGGTCCTGCGCGGCGCGCTCGACACCGCGCTCGCGACCCTCGCGGCCCGCTTCGGCACGGCCGACCAGACCCAGTGGCAGATGCCGGCGCTCCGCGAGACCTACATGGACATGGGCGCGATCAGCCCCGTCTTCGGCCCGACGACCCAGGCGCGCGAGGACCGCGGCTCCTTCAACCTCGCGGTCGACTTCGGCACGCCGCGCGCGGAGATCATCGTCCCGCCGGGCGAGTCGGGGACGTTCACGCTCTCGGACGTGGGGCACGAGCCGCCCCACCTCCGCGATCAGCTCCCGCTGTACGAGGCGTTCCGCTGGCGCCGCCAGCCGTTCACGCAGGCGGAGCTCGAGCCCCCGGTCACGTCGGAGGT
>CAZLYE010000357.1:0-2633 GCA_964562865.1 uncultured Binatia bacterium (SeqCode)
GGACGGCGCCGCGTCGACCTGGATGTACGTCGCGTCGCCGCTCCACGCGGGCGGCTGCCCGAAGTGCTCGCCGCTCCAGAACTTGAACCCGACGGCGAGCACGACGTCCGCCCGCCCGGTGAAGGGCTTCTTCCATGCGCCCCGCACGGCCAACGGATCGTCCTCCGGCACGGCGCCCTGCGCGGCGCGGCGCGTGTAGACCGGGATCTGGAGCCGGGCGGCGAGCGCGCGGAGCTCGGCGGCGGCGCCCGACCAGAAGACGCCGTCCCCCGCGACGATGAGCGGACGCTCGGCGCGCACGAGCGCCTCGAGGGCGCGCGCGATCGCGGCGGGGTCGCCGGCGCTCCGCAGCGCGTCGGGCCCGTACACGCGCGCGCCGGGCCGCTGCTTCGTCACGTCGTCCTGCTGGTAGAGGATGTTGGTCGGGATCTCGACCAGCGCGGGTCCGGGCGGAGGGCTCGTCGCCTCGCGAAACGCCATGCGGACGTCCATCGCGATCGTCGACCAGTCGAGGACCCGCTTGGTGAACTTGGAGAACGTCCGGCAGATCTCGGCGCCGTACGCCTCCTGGAACGAGCCGAGCTGATCCTCGGTGGTGGGATGCTGGCCCGCGAGGCAGACGACGGGGCTGCCGGTGAGCCCGGCGACGCAGAGGCCGGTGACGGCGTTGGTGAGGCCACAGCCCGCGGTGACGGACAGCACGCCGGGGCGCCCCGTGACGCGCGCCCAGGCGTCGGCCGCGTAGGAGCACGACTGCTCGTGGCGCATGTGGATCATCTGGACGCCGTTGTCGCGGAGGTGCGAGAGGATCGGCCAGGTGTGCCCGCCGTTGACCGCGAAGAGGTAGCGCACCTCCTGCTCCGCGAGGATCCGACCCACGACCGCGCCGCCGTCGACGCGTGCCGCCCCGGCCGGGGCGAGGGGCTTCACGAGCGAGTCGCCCATCTTGCGGGTGCCGTCCATGCGGCCGGGCTGTACCAAGGCCCGCGCGGCGGTGGCAAGCGGGGCGGCGTGCTCGGTTGCTAGTGCGGGCGCCGGCCGCCCGGCCGCCGGCGGCTCTCCTCGCGTCGCGCGAGCTCGTCGAGCACCTTCTCGAGGCGCCCGACGGCGCTCTCGGCGCGGTCCGCCGCAACCTCCGACCGCGAGGCGGCGGCCTCGGCGCGTGCGGCCGCCGCCTCGGCGCGATCGGCGGTCGCGTCGGCGGCCCCTCCGAGGCGGGCGGCCACGGGGACCAGAGCGAGCGCGATCACGAGGGGGCGCATCGTGGGAACGCTTAGGGCCCAGAGGGGGCGCGAGTCAAGACAGGATGGGGGTGACAGATGCACGTCGCGTAACTAGAGTGCGCGGACCATGACGGGACGGGACGCGCTGCTGCAGGCGTTCGACCGCCTGTTCGACGCCGCGGCGCGGAAGCTGAACGTGGCCTGCACACCCGAGGAGCGGGCGGAGGCGAAGGAGCAGTTCGCGAACCGCTTCGAGCAGGCGCTCGGCATCGCCGACAAGGTCGAGGTGCCGGGGCTCCCGAACGCGGTGGTCGACGCGATGGAGACGGCGATCGCGCAGCTCTCGTCCGCCGAGCTCGCGGGCGTGATCGCGTCGGTGCCGCTCGCACAGCAGACGCAGGAGATGCTGCGTGCCATCGCGTTCCAGCAGGCCGAGCAGCGCCTGCTCGAGCACTTCGCCCGGCAGGCCGACGCCCGCTACGGCGGGAACTGACGGCCCGTATCTCTCGTTTTTCGTTGACCTCTCTCCGGGGCCTCTGCTAGGTTCCGCGCGCCGTGGCCGAGACCAGCCGCGCAAAGGTGATCGAGGTGGACTTCGCCGCGCGCCGCCGGGTGCACGCGGTCCCGGCCCAACGTCCCCGCGCGACCCGCCCGCGACCGCTGGCGGCCCTCCAGGCGCTCGGGCGGTCGGGTGGCTTCCTCGTTTTCTGGCGGCCGCCGGCGCGGCGCTCGTCGGGCGAGTACCTGGGTGGCCGGTGGGACTGGGGGTGGACGCTCTTCGTGTGGACGAGCGACGCCGCGGTCGGCCCCGTGTGGGGCGATCTCGTCAACACGCGCGGCTACGTCGCGCAGCGGCTGACGCGCCAGGGATTCGTGTCCTTCCTGCGCCGCGCGGACGACGTCGGCGGGCTCCTCCTCGATGGCGAGCTCGACGGCGACGGGCACGTGATCCGCGCGGAGCCCGATCAGCTCATCAGGCGCGCCGACGCGCTGTCGGTGCTCGGCCCCTGAAGTGTCGCGCGCGTCGCAGCGGGGCCGGGGAAGGGGAGGCGGAGCGATGCGGAAGCTGATGGCGGTGGTGGCACTGGTGGTCGGCGCACGCGTGGCGCTCGCCGCCCCCGCGCACTCGGAGCCCGTGGCCTACCTCGTCATGGACGCCGGCACGGGGGCCGTCCTCGCCGAGCACGAGGCGCACAAGCGCTGGCCGCCGGCCTCGATGGCGAAGATGATGACCGTGCTCATCGCCGTCGAGCGCGTCCGCGACGGCGCGCTGTCGCTCGACGAGCCGATCCGCACGTCGGCGTGGGCGAGCCGGATCGGGGGCTCGCAGGTCTACCTCGCCGAGGGCGAGACGTTCCCGCTCGGCGAGATGCTGAAGGCGATCATGATCGCGTCGGCCAACGACGCCGC
>CAZLYE010000358.1:0-2577 GCA_964562865.1 uncultured Binatia bacterium (SeqCode)
AGGCTTCCGCGGTGCTCCAGAGGTTGCGGACCGGGAGCTGACCGGCTGGCGGTGCGGCCGCTGCCAGCGCGCGACGGCGGCGTTGTGGGCGGCGAGCGTGCTCGAGAACTCGTGCGTCCCGTCGCCGCGCGCGACGAAGTACAGATAGTCGACCGGCGCCGGATCGACCGCCGCCTCGAGCGCCGCCTGACCGGGATTCGCGATCGGCGCGGGCGGGAGGCCGCCGATCGTGTACGTGTTGTAGGGCGTCGGGCGCGCCAGGTCGGCGCGCGTGAGCGTGCGGCTGCCGTCGGCCCGTCCGTAGAGCACGGTCGGGTCCGACTGGAGCGGCATGCCGCGCCGCAGCCGGTTGAGGAACACCGCCGCCACCAGCCGCCGCTCCTCGGGACGCGCCGTCTCCTCCTCGACGAGCGACGCGAGCGTCACCGCCTCGTGTTCCGTCAACCCGAGCGCGGCGGCGCGGAGCACGAGCGGCGGACCGAAGACGTCGCGGAAGTGCCGCACCATGCTGCGGAGGATGCGCTCCTGGGGCGTGGCGAGCGGGAAGGCGTACGTGTCGGGGAACAGGTAGCCCTCCGCGCCCTCGGGCGGGAGATCGTCGGCCGCGAGGAACGCGGGGTCGTCGAGCAGGCACATGAAGCTCTCCTCCGACCCGAAGCCGCTCGCGGCGAGCAGATGGACCACCTCGCGCGCGGTCAGTCCCTCCGGCACGGTGACCGGATGCAACGGGTCGGGCGGGCCCGTCAGGCGCGCGAGCAGCTCGAGCGGCGAGAGCGGCGTCGTGATGAGGTACTCTCCCCAGTGAATCGCGCGGTCCTGGCGGGTGACGCGAGCCCACACGATGAGCGGCAGCGGGTGACGGAGGAGGTCCTGACGATGGAGGTCGGCGGCGATGTCGCCGAGACGCTCGCCCTCCTCGATCGTCACGATCGCGGCCGTCCGCCGCGGCGGCCCGGGCTGCCGCAGGACGATGGCGAATCCCGCGGCGACCGCCGCCACGAGCACGACGCCGGCGGCGAGGAGGCGGATCACGACCGTCCGGCGAGGTATCCCTGGAGGATGATCGTGGCCGCGACCTGATCGACGACCTCGCGCCGCCGACGGCGGCCGACGTCGGCCTCGATCAGCGTCCGCTCCGCCTCCCACGTCGTCAGGCGTTCGTCCCAGAACTCGACCGGGAGCCCCAGATGCTCACCGGCGCGCGCGGCGAAGGCGCGCACGCGCGTCGCCTGCCGGCCCTCCGTCCCGCGCATGTCGAGCGGCAGGCCGACGACGAGCCGCTCCGGGGCGTACGGAGCGAGCATCGCGCGGAGCGCCTCGAGATCGCGCTGGCCTCCCACCCGTCGCACGACCCCGATGCCCTGGGCCGTCATCCCGAGCTCGTCGCTCACCGCCACGCCGATCCGCGCATCGCCCACGTCGAGCGCCGCGATCCGCATCCTCCGCGGTTAACACCCGGTCCGGGGGGGCCGCAAGCCGGCCGCGAGCGAGGAAATGTGGCGTGATTTGATTGACATGCGCGGAGCCTTTTGGCAGCTTGCCCCGGCTCGATGCGCTTCACGTCGCGTTCGCTTCACGCGCGGCCGGATCGGAGAAGACCGGGAACGTGCCGAGACGACCAGACGACGGGACGCTCGCAGTCACGCGGAGAATCGTCGCGCTCGGCTGCCTGCTCCGCCTCACCGTCCCCGCGCACGCGGCCGCGCCCGCGCTGGAGGAGCATCTGCACGTTCGCCGCGGCGACACGCTCGCGACCGTCCTCGCCGCGTGCGGCGTGGGACGCTCCGAGGCGAGGCCCTGGATCGCGGCGGCGGCAGGTGTCTATGATCTCCGCCGTCTGACGCCACGGCGCGGCCTCACGCTCCGCTTCGATCGCGCGACCCACGCGCTGGCCGGCATCCTCTACGAGATGGACGACCACGCGTTGCTCGTCCTCCAGAAGACCGCGAGCGGCATCCACGGCGCCCGCGCCGCGCTGCCCTACTTCACGGAGGTGAAGGGGGCGGCGGGCCGGATCGAGCACGGGCTCCGCGAGGACGCCGCCCTGGCGGGCGTGCCGCCGCACGTGGTGTCCGAGCTGGCCGAGATCTTCGGCTGGGAGCTCGACCTCGAGAACGACCTCCGGCCAGGCGACGAGTTCCGGGTGCTCTACGAGAACACCTGGCAGGCGGGTGGGTTCGCGCCGGAGCCCGGCACGGTCCTCGGCGCCGAGATCGTGACCGGCGGTCAGCCGAGCACCGCCGTCTTCTTCGAGGACCCGGACGGACACGGCGCGTACTACCGGCCGAGCGGCGACGCCCTGTCGCGCGACTTCCTCCGCTACCCGGTCGAGTTCACGGAGATCACCTCCGACTTCTCGCTGCTCCGCCGCCACCCGATCCTCCATCGCCCGCGCCCGCACCTGGGTGTCGACTTCGCCGCCCCGGCCGGGACGCCGGTGCGCGCCGTCGCGAGCGGGACGGTGAGCGAGGCGGGCTGGGTGAGCCAGCTCGGCCGCTGCGTACGGGTGGAGCATCCGGACGAGCTCACGTCGACGTACGGGCATCTCCTGCGGTTCGCGGCGGGCGTGCATCCCGG
>CAZLYE010000359.1:0-4566 GCA_964562865.1 uncultured Binatia bacterium (SeqCode)
TGACCACCACCTTGCCGTCGACGTCGAGGCCGGGGAGCGTCCGCTCGCAGCTCCCCGTCGCCAGGAGGACGTGACGCGCGGCGAGCCGCTCGGGGCCGCCGCCGTCGGCAGTCACGAGGACGCCGCCACGCGCGAGGCGCCCGACGCCGTGATGGTAGGCGACGTGGTTCTTCTTGAAGAGGAACTCGACGCCCTTCGCCTGCCGATCGGCCACCTCGCGGCTCCGGGCGATCACCCGCGCGTAGTCGACGCGGACGCCGTCGGCGAGGATCCCGCGCCGCGCGCCGGCCTTCAGCTCGGCGAAGAGCGTCGCGTCGGTGAGGATGGCCTTCGACGGGATGCATCCCCAGTTGCCGCAGACGCCGCCTGGCCGGTCGCGCTCGACGACCGCCGTCCGGAGTCCGAGCTGTGCAGCGCGAATCGCGGCCACGTAGCCGCCCGGCCCCGCGCCGAGAACGACCAGGTCGTAGTCCGCCGGCGCGCTCACAGCACCAGCGCGAGTGGGTTCTCGAGGAGTCCCTTGAGCTCGCGCAGGAACCGCCCGGCGAGCACGCCATCGATGATCCGGTGGTCGCAGGACACCGTGACGTGCATCAGGCGGCCCGGGACCACCCGTCCGTCGCGCACGACCGGCGTCTCGCGGATCGTGCCGACGGCGAGGATCGCCGCCTGGGGCGGGTTGATGACCGCGGCGAAGTCCGACACCGGGTACATCCCGAGGTTCGACACGGTGAACGTCCCGCCGCTCAGGTCGTCGTTGGCGAACCGGCCGCTCCGCGCGCGCTCGAGGAGCCCGCGCGCCTGACGCACGATCGCGGCGAGCGGCTCCCGATCGGCGCCGCGGATCACCGGGACGACGAGCCCGTCGTCGACGGCCGTCGCCACGCCGACGTTGACCGCGTCGTGCAGCACCATCGCGTCGCCGTCGTAAGAGCCGTTCAGCTCCGGGACCCGGCGGAGCGCCAGGCCGACCGCCTTCACGAGGAGGTGGGTGTAGGTGAGCCCGTCGTACTCCGCACCGAGGGCGACGAGCGCCTCCTTCAGCCGGACGGCCTCGTCCATCGCGATCTCGGCCGTCGCGTAGAAGTGCGGGATCTCCCGCTTCGCCTCGCCCATGCGCTTGGCCGTCGTGCGCCGGATGCGCGACAGCTCGACGCGGTCGGCGGCCGCCGGCGCCGCGGCGGGCGCCTTCCGCGGCGCGGGCTCCGGCTCGGTGCCGGTGCGGCCGCGACTCGCGAGCGCGGCCTCGACGTCCTTCTCGACGATCCGGCCGCCGGGACCGCTTCCGGTGAGCGTGCGGAGGTCGAGGTCGTGCTCGCGTGCGATGCGCCGGGCGAGGGGCGACGCCTTCACGTGCTCCTCCTCGGCCGCGGGACGCACCACGACGGTCGGCCGCCAGGGCTCGCGCACCGGCTCCGCCTTCGCAGGCTTCGCCTTCGGCGCCTCCTGCCGCTCGGGTGCCGGCTTCGGCGCCGCGGACGGCTTCGCCGCCGCCGCACTCTTCTTCGCGGCGGGCGCGGCGTTCGCGTCGCCGGGCTCCGCGAGCACCGCGATCACCGCGCCGACCGGCGCCGACTCTCCCTCCGCGAGGCGCACCTCGGAGAGGACGCCCTCGTCGTAGGCCTCGAGCTCCATGTTGGCCTTGTCGGTCTCGACCTCCGCGATCACCTCGCCGATCGCCACCCGGTCTCCCGGGCGCTTCATCCAGCGCAGGATCTTGCCCTCCTCCATCGTGTCGGAGAGCTTCGGCATCGTGACCTCGACGGGCATGGGGACAGTGACCAGGGAACCATGCGGCCGGCTCGTGCGCAACCACCGACGCCCGGGTCGATCGCGTTCGACCCGGCAGATATTGCCGCCCCCCGCTCCCTCGCCGGACGCCACCGCACGGCCGTCCGCGGTGGCACGGTGCTTGGATCGCGCGCACGACCACGCCCCCTGCGACGTCCGCGGAGCCGCGCTGCTCGATCGTCATCCCGGTCTTCAACCGGGTCGAGCTCACGCGGCAGTGCCTCGCCGAGCTGGCCCGCGCCACGACCGACGTGCCGTGCGAGCTGATCGTCGTCGACAACGGCTCGACCGACGGGACGGCAGCGCTGCTCCGGGCGCTCGGAGCCCATCTCCGCGTGATCCGGAACGCGGAGAACGCCGGGTTCGCTCGCGCCTGCAACCAGGGCGCGGCGATCGCGCGCGCGCCCCACCTCGTCTTCCTCAACAACGACACGGTTCCGCTCCCGGGCTGGCTCGGTGCGCTCGTCGACGAGGTCGAGCGACGTCCCGAGGTCGCCATCGTCGGGAGCAAGCTCCTCTACGGCGACGGCACCCTGCAGCACGCGGGGGTCGGCTTCTCGCGGAGCGTCTGGGGACCGTATCATCTCTACCGGCGCCTCCCCGGGACGCTGGCCGCTGCCAACCGGCGCCGGGAGCTCCGCGCCGTGACGGGCGCCTGCATGCTCGTCCGGCGCGAGGCGTTCACCGCCGCCGGCGGGTTCGACGAGGCCTATCGCAACGGCTCCGAGGACATCGAGCTGTGCCTCTCGGTGGGCGAGCGTGGTGGACGCGTCGTCTACCAGCCCGCGAGCGTCGTCTATCACCTCGAGAGCCAGACGCCGGGCCGGAAGGCGCACGATCGTGAGAACCTGCTCCGGCTGCGCCGGCGGTGGGAGACCCGGCTGCTCGAGGACGAGGATGCGATCTACGTCGCCGACGGGCACACGATGCTCGCGTCGATCGACGCGACCGGGATCCGATTCCGGCTGGCGCCGCTCGCGAGCGTGCCCGACCGCGCCGCGTGGGAGCGCGTCGCCGAGGCGCAGGAGTGCGTGGCGAGCCGGAACGTCCCGCGGCTCGTCGCCCTGCTGCACGCCGCCGATGCGTGGCCGGCGGAGCCGTTCGTGCTGCTCTGGGCCCAGCGCCTCGCGCATCGGCTCGGTCTCCCTGCCGATCCGTTCTGCCGGCGGCTCCTCGCGCTGGGCTCCCGGCGCGGTCTCACGAGCCTGCTCCTCGTCACCGACGTCCCGACCGACGACGCCGACGCGCCGTTCGCCGGCGCCGTGCTGCGACACGCGACCGGGGATGACCTGCCCGACCGGCTCGAGCGGGCGCTCGCGCACGTCCGGCTCGCTGCGTGGGAGGCGGCGCAGCGCGAGTGCGAGGCGATCCGCGCCCGGGCACCCGCCTTCGCAGGGTTCGGCCCGGTGGAGCAGCTCGCGACGCGCGTCCGGGAATCGCGCGGGGCGGCGCCCACGCCGCTCGCAGGGTCGACGGCGGTGACGTTCGTCCTCGCGCCCGACTGGCTCGGCGGGACCGACTGGGCCGTGGCGGTCGGGAGCTACCTGCGCGCGTTCGGCCCGGACGACCCGTGCCTGCTCTGGCTCCGCACCGATCGCGCGCGCGTGAGCGCCGCGGAGTGCGTACGGCTCCTCGGTCCCGTGCTGGCGCCGTTCGGCGCCGCGCGGTTCGCGCCGCTCTCCATCAGTGACGACCCCGACGAGCCGCTCCCGGGTGCGCGGATCGTCGCGATCGACGACGCGGGCGCGTGGACGCCCGCGGACTTCCGCCGCCACCTGCCGGCCGCGCGCTGAACGCCGTCGCGCTCAGCGCCCGCGCTGCGCGCGCGCCGGCGACGCCGGCGTCCCGGCCCCCTCGTCGAGCCCGAGCACGCCACGCACCGCGCCGACCACCCGGGCGGCCGAGGGGAGCACCAGCTCCTCGAGGTTCCGCGCGTAGGGCATCGGCACGTCGAGGTTGGTCACGCGCTCGGGCGGCGCGTCGAGCGCGTCGAACGCCTCGCGGGCCACCAGCGTGATGACCTCCGCCGCGACGCCGGCGAACGGCCACCCCTCCTGCACGACGACGCAGCGATGCGTCCGCCGCACGGACTCGAGGACCGCCGCCTCGTCCAGCGGGCGGATGGTGCGGAGGTCGAGCACCTCGGCCTCGACGCCGTCCGCCGCGAGATCCTCCGCGGCCCGGAGCGCGGTGTGCAGCATCCTCGACCACGTGACGAGGGTCACGTCGCGGCCCGGCCGCTTCACGCCCGCGACGCCGAGCGGGATCACGTGCTCGCCCGCCGGCACCTCGCCCTTGAGCGCGTACATGACCTCGCTCTCGATGAAGACGACCGGGTTGTCGTCGCGGATCGCCGCCTTGAGGAGCCCCTTCGCGTCCGCCGGCGTCCCGGGGATGACGACCTTCAGCCCCGGCACGTGGGCGTACAGCGATTCGAGCGCCTGCGAGTGCTGCGCGGCGAGCGCGTGCGCCGCACCGCCCGGCCCGCGGAAGACGATCGGCAGCGTGAACTGGCCGTTCGACATGTAGCGGAGCTTGGCCGCGTTGTTCACGAGCTGGTCGGCCGCCGTCAGCGAGAAGTTCCAGGTCATGAACTCGATGATCGGACGGAGGCCCGCCATCGCGGCGCCGATTCCGACGCCCGCGAAGCCCGTCTCCGCGATGGGCGTGTCGATCACGCGCTTCTCGCCGAAGCGCTCGAGCATGCCCTCGGACACCTTGTAGGCGCCGTTGTAGTGCCCGACCTCCTCGCCCATGAGGAAGATCGACTCGTCG
>CAZLYE010000360.1:0-6362 GCA_964562865.1 uncultured Binatia bacterium (SeqCode)
GTGGCCATGAACCTCCAGGACCAGACCAAGAAGGTGCTCGCGACGCTCACGCCGCGCGAGGAGCAGGTGCTGCGCCTGCGCTTCGGGATCGGCGAGCGCTCGGACCACACGCTGGAGGAGGTCGGCACGCGCTTCGCCGTCACGCGCGAGCGTATCCGCCAGATCGAGGCGAAGGCGTTGCGCAAGCTCCGTCATCCGAGCCGCGCGCGGCAGCTTCGTGGCTTCTCCGAGGGCTGAGCGCCCTTGCAGAACATTCCGTTCGGTGCTTGACTCGCGCCGAGCGGGCCCATAGCTCAGGCGGTGAGAGCAGCCGGCTCATAACCGGTCGGTCGTGTGTTCGAGTCACACTGGGCCCACCGTCAGCGCTGCCGCGACCGCATTCCGGAACGGAGGAAGAATTGGCGACGCAGATCGAGGTCCTCGCGACGCTCCAGCTGGTGGATCAGAGCCTGCGCACGAAGTCCCTGGCGGTGGCGGAAGGTGAGGGCCGCGTCGCCGCGCTCGAGCAGGCAGTCCTCGGCCAGACGGAGACCGCGCGGGGTACGCGCGAGGAACACACGGCCCTGAGCGCCCGGCAGCGCGATCTCGAAGGGCGGCTTGCCGCGGCCGAGTCCAAGATGAAGGACCGCCGGATGCGCATCACCCGGATCCGGAATGACAAGGAGCTGGGGCTGGCGCGGCGCGAGGTCGACCTCCTGAAGGAGGAGATGAGCGGGCTCGAGGTGGAGCTGGTGGCCGTCATGGAGCAGGTCGAGGCGGTCACGGCCAAGCTCCAGGGCGTCGAGAGCGAGCTCGCACGCCTCACGGCGGAGCGGGACGGGGAGGCCGCCGAGCTCCGCGACAAGATCGCCCGCCTCACGGCGGAGATGGAACGCGAGCGCGCCACCCGGACGGAACTGATGCAGTCCGTCGACGGGGACCTCCGCCGAAAGTACGAGATGATCTTCTCGCGGCGCGGTGGGGTGGCGGTCGTCGAGGTCCGGAGCGGTATCTGCCAGGGCTGTCGGATGCGGGTGCCCCCCCAGCTCTTCAACGAGATCCAGCGGAACGAGCACGTGATCCTCTGCCCGAGCTGCCAGCGGATGCTCTTCTGGCGCTCCGAGGCCGAAGAGGCTAGTGGGTGAATCTCCGCCGGAGGAGGTCGAGCAGTCGCTCACCGCTTCCGCGGTGGGAGGAAAGTCCGGACTCCACAGGGCAGGGTGGCCGCTAACGACGGCCCCGAGCGATCGGGGGAAAGTGCCACAGAAAAGAGACCGCCCCGCGCCTCCGGGCGCGGAGCGACGGTGAAACGGCGAGGTAAGAGCTCACCAGGTCCGCTCGTGAGGGTGGACGCTCGGTAAACCCCACCCGGAGCAAGACCGCGTAGGAGGGAGGTCCGGCCGAGAGGCCGGGCGCGGACGGCCCGTCCGTTCCCTCGGGTCGGTCGCTCGATCCCTCGGGCAACCGGGGGACCAGACGAATGGCTGCTGCTCCCGCTTACTGAGCGGGAGGACAGAATCCGGCTTACAGACCCCCTCCGGCGGACATTTCCCTCTCCGACGGGCGTGGCGAAGGAAAGACGAAAGCGCGCTCGTTAGAAAACTTACCCTTGACAAGCCCCGTGGGACCTCGCTACAAGCCGACCCGCGCGGTGGGGGATTGTGGCGGGAAGTGGCTCGGTAGGGAGGAAATGGGGCCTCGGGGTGGTTGGGTGGTGATGCATCGCGATCGGCACGGGGATGTTTCGCGGCAATCATCTCTACTCGGTCGACGACAAAGGGCGGGTCGCCATACCGGCCCGCTTCATCAAGGTACTCTCCGGGCTCCAGGACGAGTCCCTTGTCGTCACCCGGTTCAAGCGGCGGAACCGACCGTGTCTCGACGTCTACCCGCTCTCGGTGTGGCAGCGCCTCGAGGAGCGGATCGCGGCGAAGAAGCGCTTCGACAAGAAGGTCTCGGCCTTCGAGAGCTGGTACGTGGGTGCGGCGCAGGACGTTCAGGTCGACGCCCAGGGGCGGATGCTCATCCCGCCGACGCTCCGCCAGCACGCCGGCATCGGGCGCGAGGTGATGTTCGTCGGTGGGACCGACAAGTTCCACATCTGGGACAAGGACGTGTTCGAGCAGGTCGACCGCGACGACGAGCGCGAGCTGTTCGAGGATCCGGATTCGACGCTGCTCGACGATCTCGAGCTGTGAGTCAACCAACTTGTTCAGCATGAGCCGCCAGCGGGCGGAGGTGGGGGCGAGCGGGGATGGCGGCGAGCGCTGTGCGATGCGAGGCGCCGCCCATGACGACGGAGACGGACACCGGGCCGGTGGGCGCTGCCCATGTTCCGGTGATGGTGGGGGAGGTGGCGGTGTGGCTGCGCCCCCGGCCGGGTGCCTGTCTCGTGGACGCGACGCTCGGGCTCGGCGGTCACGCGGCGGCTCTGCTCGCGGCCGCGCCCGGTACGCGGCTCCTCGGGCTCGATCGCGACGCGGCGGCGCTCGCGCTCGCGCGCGAGCGGCTGCGGACCGCGGCTGACCGGGTCGTCCTCCGGCAGGCCCGGTACTCCGAGCTGGGCGCGATCCTCGCCGACGTCGGCTGGGGCGGCGCCGACGGGGTCCTGCTCGACCTCGGTGTGAGCTCGCTCCAGCTCGACGACGCCCGGCGCGGATTCAGTTTCCAGCGCGAGGGTCCGCTCGACATGCGGATGGATCCGGCCGCCGCACTGTCGGCCGCCGAGGTCGTGAACGAATGGCCCGAGGGGGAGCTCGCGCGCATCGTCGCGGCGTACGGCGAGGAGCCGCGCGCGCGGGCCGTCGCGCGGGCCATCGTGCGGGCCCGACCGCTCACGACGACCACGGACCTGGCACGCGTCGTCGGCCGGGTGCTCGGCCGCGGCCGCCCGGGAATCGATCCCGCCACGCGGACCTTCCAGGCGATCCGCATCGCGGTGAACGACGAGCTGGGCGAGCTCGAGCGCTTCCTCGCCGACGGCTGGACCGTGCTCCGGCCCGGCGGGTGCCTCGCGGTGCTCGCCTATCATTCGCTCGAGGACCGGCGCGTGAAGAGCGCGTTCCGCCGCTGGGCGGCGGACTGCCTCTGCCCGCCACGCGTGCCCCGCTGTGTCTGCGGGTGGAGTGCGAAGGTCCGCGTCTTGACGCGCCGGCCGCTCCGGCCCTCGGACACCGAGGTCGCGCGCAATCCGCGCGCCCGCAGCGCTCGGCTGCGGGTGGTGGAGCGCCTCGGGAGCGACGGATGAGCCCGCCGCCCGCGCCGCCCGCCCGCGTGCTCACCGTCCGGCGGCCGCTCATCCTGCAGCGCGACGGTGGGCATCGTCTCCTCCGGGTCGTGCGGGGGTGGCTCGTTCGTCGCGTTCTCGTGCTCGGCGCGGTCCTGATGCTCCTCTGCATGGTGCAGGTCTGGCTCCGTCTGCAGGTGATGCACGTCGGCTACGACCTGTCGGCCGCGCGGAAGGTGCAGCTCCGCCTCGAGCACGAGCAGCGAGAGCTCGACGTCGAGCTCGCGACGCTGAGGGACCCGGGACGCCTCGAGGACGTCGCCCGCAAGCGCCTCGGCATGACGGACCCCGCGAAGGGGCAGGTGGTCGTCCTGCCGTGATGCCCGGCCGGCCGCCGCAGTCCCGCATGCTCGCCGTCGCGGGGCTCTTCGTCGGCGTCCTCGCCCTCATCGTGGCCCGTGCGGTCGATCTGTCCGTCGTGCGCGGGCACGAGCTGGCCCGTCTGGCCGAGCTGCAGCACCGGGCGCGGATCGAGCTCGTGCCGCACCGCGGCCCGATCGTCGACCGCGCCGGGGAGGCGCTCGCCCTCTCGCTCGACGTGCCGTCGGTCTATGCGCGACCCCGCGAGCTGGCCGGCCAGGAGGCGCGGCTGCCCGCGCTCGCCGCCGCCCTCCACGTGCCGCTCCCCGCGCTCCGCGCGCGCGCCGCGAGCAAGGCGCCGTTCGTCTGGCTGAGGCGCCAGGCGGCGCCACGGGAGGCCGAGGCGGTCGACCGCCTGGCGCTTCCCGGCGTCTACACGGTGGCCGAGGGACGCCGCTTCTATCCGCACAACGCGCTCGGCGCGCACGTCCTCGGCTTCGTCGGAGTGGACTCGCAGGGTCTCGAGGGCGTCGAGCGCCGGCTCGACGGCGTCATCCGCGGCCAGCCGCACGACATCGAGGCGGACCGTGACGCCCACGGGCAAGCGATGTTCATGGCGGGCGTGCAGGCCCCACCCGACGAAGGCAGCCGGGTCGAGCTCACGATCGACGCCGGGATCCAGGACGCGACGGAGCGTGCGCTGGCGGCCGGCGTGGCGACGGCACGCGCCGTCGGCGGGGCGGCGGTCGTCCTCGAGCCCAACACCGGCGAGGTGCTGGCGCTCGCCAACGTCCCGACCTTCGATCCCAACCTGCCCGGCGCCGTGAACGACCGGAAGTGGCGCGACCGCGTCCGCAACCGCGCCATCACGGATCCCTACGAGCCCGGGTCGACCTTCAAGGCGATCCTGGCGGCCGCTGCGATCGAGGAGTCCGTCGTGCGGCCGACCGACACGTTCTTCTGCGAGAACGGTCACTACCAGATCGGCAAGTGGCAGATTCACGACTCGCATCCGCACGGCTGGCTGACGTTCGCGGAGGTGATCCAGTACTCGAGCAACATCGGCGCGACGAAGGTCGCCGACCGCCTCGGGGCCGAGCGCTACTACCGCTACCTCAGGGCCTTTGGCTTCGGCGCGCGGACCGGGATCGAGCTGCCCGGCGAGACACCGGGGATCATGCGTCCCGTCGAGAGCTGGGCCCGGATCGACCTCGCCACGCACAGCTTCGGGCAGGGCGTGTCGGTCACGCCGGTGCAGATGGCGGTCGCGTTCGCCGCGATCGCCAACGGGGGGCTGCTCATGCGGCCGTTCCTCGTCCGCCGGGTGGTGTCACCCGGCGGCGACGTGACGCTCGAGAACCGTCCCAGCGTGGTTCGGCGCGTGATCGGTGAGCGTGCGGCGCAGACGGTGACCGAGCTGCTCCGCCGCGTCGTCGAGGAGAAGGGCGGGACGGGGGAGAAGGCCCGGCTGGACGACTTTCCCGTGGCCGGGAAAACGGGTACTGCGCAGAAAGTGAACCTCCAGACGGGCGGCTATTCCTCCAAGCGCATCGGCTCGTTCGTCGGCTTCGTTCCCGCGGATCGGCCGCGCGTGGTGATCCTGGTGCTCATCGACGAGCCCGGCACGTCGAGCTACGGCGGCGTCGTCGCCGCGCCCGTCTTCCGCGCGATCGCCCTGTCGGTCCTGAAACGGCTCGGTGTCGAGGGACGTCCGCCGGCGGTCCAGATGGCGGCAGCCGCTCCGCCCGCCGCGGCGCCGAAGGTGCCGGCACCGCGCGCGCTGGAAGGGCCGGCGGCCTCCGAGGTCGGACCCGAGCTTCCCGCGACGCCGAGCTTCCTCGGTCTCTCGCGGCGCGAAGCGCTCGCCCGCGCGCAGGCGTCCGGCTGGGACGTGCAGGTCACGGGCGTCGGCTACGTGAGCGAGCAGGTGCCGCCGCCCGGCGCGCCGCTCGCGCCGGATCGGCGCCTGGCCCTCCGGCTCGCGTCGGACGCCGCGCATCTCGGGGTTTCCAACTGATGCGGCTCGGCGAGCTGCTCGCCGGCGTCGGCGAGGCGCCGGTCCGCGCGGGAGAGGACGTCGAGGTCACGGGGATCGCGATCGACTCGCGACGGGTCCGGCCGGGCGACCTCTTCTTCGCGCTCGCCGGCGCGCAGACCGACGGCCGGCGACACGTCGCCGAGGCGGTCGCCCGCGGCGCACGCGCCGTCGTCGCGGCGGGCGAGGTCGACGCGGCCGGCGCGACGGTCGTCCGCGCCGAATCGCCCCGGCGCCTCCTCGGGCGGCTCGCCGCGCGGCTCGCCGGCGACCCGAGCGTCCAGCTCACGCTCGTCGGCGTGACCGGGACCACCGGCAAGACCACGACGACATACCTCCCCGAAGCGATCTGGCGCGCGGCCGGGCACCGGCCCGGTGTGCTCGGCACGATCGCGTACCGTTTCAACGGTGCCAGCCGGCCGGCGCCGCTCACCACGCCCGAGGCGAACGAGCTCCAAGCGCTCCTCGCCGAGATGCGGGCCGCCGGGACGACGCACGTCGCCATGGAGGTGTCGTCGCACGCCCTGGCGCAGGAGCGCGTCGCCGGCTGCCGCTTCGACGGCGCCGTCTTCACCAACCTGACGCGCGATCACCTCGACTTCCACGGCGACCTGGAGCGCTACTTCGCGGCCAAGGCGCGTCTATTCCTCGAGTACCTGCCCGCCGGTGGCATGCCGGATCCCGTCGCGGTCGTGTTCGTGGACGACGGTGCCGGAGAGCGCCTGGCGGTCATGGTGACTACGCGCTGCGTCCGCGTGGGTC
>CAZLYE010000361.1:0-3174 GCA_964562865.1 uncultured Binatia bacterium (SeqCode)
GCCGGATCCGCGGCGAGTCGCGCGACGGCCTCCGCACACCGCGCGGCGTCGAGCTCGACCGCGACGACGCGTGCCCCGCGCGCCGCGTAGGCGCGGCTCCAGAGCGCGTTACGCCCGCAGCCGAGGTCGAGAACGGTGCGCCCTGCGACGGCTCCGGTGATCGTCTCGAGCCGCGCGACGAACTCGACGCGGCGCTCGATCGAGTCGCCGAGCGAGGGCACGCGCCTCCGTACACCACGTCCCGTACGCGTGCCACCGGGACCGGAACGTCAGCTCGACACGTCCTCGAGGCGGAAGCGGATCGGGACGGTGACGCGGCTCTCGATCGGCTCGCCGCCGCGACGCGCCGGGACGAAGCGCCACCGCTCGCGGACGGTCGTGAGCGCCGACTCGTCGAGCGGTGCGTATCCCGAGGAGCGGACGACCCGCACCTCGGCGGCGTGCCCGTCGGTCGCGACCAGCACCTCCAGCACGACGACGCCTTCCTTGCCGAGGCGGCGCGCGAGGAGCGGATACGGAGGGAGCGGGTTGGTGCCGTACGCGACGCGCGCGCCCCCCGAGCCGTCCCCGCCGCTGCCGTCACCGCCCCCGCCCGCACCAGGGAGGCCGCCCGGCGACGCTCCGTCGGCGCCGCCCGTGCTCCCCGTCGCGACGGCCGGCGCCGGCGACGGCGTCGGGGTCGCGCGCGCGAGACGGCGGGCGGTCGGCGACGGCACCACCCGTCGCGCGACGGCCGGCTCGGGCCGCGGCGCGGCGGGCGCCGGGGGCGGTGGCTCCGGCGCCGGTGCGGTGGCCGCTGCGGGGCCCGGCGGCGCGTCGCCCCGCGCGCCTCCGCCGCCTCCGGGCCGACCGACGAGCGACACCGGGATCGGGACGAAGGCCGGCCGCGAGGGGACGCGGTAGAAGAGCATCACGCCGAGCGCGATCACGTGCAGCGCCACCGACGCGGCGATCGAGAGTCCGAATCGACCGGGACGCGACACGAGTCTCAGCGCGGGACGCTCACCGTCACCGCGCGCGCCCCGCTCACTTCCGGCGCGGCGTCAGGTCGAGGTCCGGCGGCGGCGCGTCGGGCAGCTTCCACCTGATGTACGGCTTGTCACGCAGCTCGTGGAAGGCGTTGCCCGCGTCGACGGCCTTGTGAAACGCGGCCTCGAAGGCGGGGAAGTCCTCGCGCGCGATCGCATCCTCGAGCGGCTTCCAGTTCTCGCCGAGGAACTGGTTCAGGTTGTCCTCGTACTTCGGACGCGTGAAGGCGCCGAGCTCCATCAGCCCGCGGATCTCCTTCGCCTGGAACTTCGCGAGGGGCCAGTTCTTTGCCTTGGCCGCGTAGTAGACCTTCCACGTCCGGTTCCCGATGTCGGGCATGATGCGACCGAGGCCGGGCTGGATGACGGCGACGTCCTCGAGCGACATCTCGCGGTGACCCGTCCAGACCGTCACGTCCTTCAGCGACTTCTCATCGGCCATGCGCCAGCTTCCTCCGGGCGGGAGGCATAGACGAAGGCCCCGCATGGCGCAAGCGTCTTTCACACCACACGGCACCTGCAGCGAGCACCAATGCCGCGGCCTGCGGGAGCGTCACGACGCCGGGAAGGAGCGCGTCGGTCGCGCCCGGGTCGCGGAGCGTCTCGAGCAGGGCCCGCGCGATCCCGAACGCCAGGCAGGCGCGGCAGGCGACCAGCCCCGGCTGCGCGGACCGCGCCGGCAGCAGGAGGACGAGGCCCAGGTCGACCACCGCCGAGTAGAGCTGGAGGGGATGCCTCGGCAGCGGCCCGAGCGCGGGCAGGACGACGCCCCAGGGAAGCGTCGTCGGCCGCCCCCAGCAGCATCCACCGAGGAAGCACCCGACGCGGCCGATGCCGAGCGCGACGAGCCCCGCGGGCGCGATCGCGTCGAGCAGGTCGCACGCCGGACGGCGCGCGACGCGCGCCACGAGCGCCGCCGTCGCGAGCCCGGCCGCGATCCCGCCGATCGAGGCGAGCCCACCCGTCCAGACGCCCCCGCCCTCGCCCCGGACGACGAGGAAGAAACCGTGCGCCCCGCAGAGCGCGGCGACCGCGACGGCCGCGACCGCCGCGAGGACCCACGCCGGATCGCGCGCGCGGCGGAGCGCGACGAGCGTTCCCGCGGCGACGCCGACGACGACGGCGAGCGCGTGCGACGAGAGGACCACCTGGGTCGTCCCGACGACGAAGCGGAGCTGCGGGAGCACGTCCGGTGCGGAGCAAGGAGCGGGCCGCGCGACGGGGGCGCGATCGCGGCCGGGCCGCGAAACGGGTGAAACGCGAGTGCTCAGCGATCGCGGAAGTCGGTCACCGGCGATCGCTCGCGGAGGCTGATCGTGAAGCGCACCTGCATGCGCGCGTCGTCGTCGTTCAGCTCGCGCGCCCAGCAGGCGTACTCGAGGAGGAGCCCGTTCGGGTCCTTGAAGTAGATCGACTGCATCCACTCGTGGTCGACGACCGGCGTCACGCGGACGCCCTTTGCGATCAGCTCGGTGCGTTTCGCTTCGAGCTCCTTCGGCGAGCCGACCTCGAAGGCGAAGTGGTAGAACGCCTCGGGGACGCCGAGACCGCGGTTGATGCCGGCGTCGTACTCGGTCGGCACGCCCGGTACACCCCGCGGCTCCATGAAGGCGATCAGCTGACCGTCGCCGGCGTCGAAGAAGACGTGGCGGATCCGCCCGCCCTCCTTCACCTCCATGATGTCGCAGCGGACCGCCCTGAAGCCGAGGACGCCCTCGTAGAAGGCGCGCGTCGCGTCCAGGTCGAGCGTCGAGAGTCCGACGTGGGAGAACGCCCGTGCCATCAAAGACGCTTCAACCACCGGCCGAGCGTCGCCGTCAAGCGCGGCGCTCCCGCGGACCCGCGGTCAGGTCTTCTTCGCCGCGGCCGCCGCCTGCTGGAGCGCCGGCGTCATCGGGATGCCGGGCACGGAGAGATGCTCACGGAACGCCGCGTCGAAGTTCTTCGCGATCTCCGACGCCGTGAGGCCGCCCTCCTTGTAGATGGCGGCGATCGGCTTCGGCGTCTGGAAGAGCGTGTAGGCGTAGCCGCGACGCCCGAAGACCTGCCCGTTCACGTTGCCCGCCTGGTCCGACGCGAGGAAGGCGACGATCGGGCCGTTCAGATCGGGATGCATCTCGGGCGGCACCGGCTTCCCCTCCATGCC
>CAZLYE010000362.1:0-10340 GCA_964562865.1 uncultured Binatia bacterium (SeqCode)
ATGACCAGCCCGCCGAGCACCTGGTCGGCGTGCACGTCGATCGGCCAAAGGCGCGGTCCCTCCGCGTACCACGGATAGAGCACGCCCGGTGCGAGCGTGATCGGCGCCGCGACGGCCGCCATCGGCGTCAGGAGGAGGAAGAGATAGAGCATCTGCCCCGGATACGGGAGGCGCGGCAGCTCGGGGACCGGGCTCGCGATCGGCCACCAGAGGATCGTCCCCGACGCGAGGAGGGCCAGGTGGAGGACGATGTGCACGGTCCGGTCGCGCACCATCGCCTCGAACACGACGGGCAGGTGCACCGCGACGAGCACCGCGCCGTAGAGGACGAACGCGACGACCGGGTGCACGAGGGCGCGCGCCACGCGCGCGACGCCCGGGACGCGCAGCACCGGGCGGACCGCTCCCGCGGGGAGACCGAGCAGGAGGAGCGGCGGGACGACGAGCGTCAGGAGGAGATGCTGGACCATGTGGGCCGTGAAGAGCCGCGTGTCCGCGGCCGCGTCGACCGGGCCGTCGAGGGCGAGGAGGATCGTGGCGAGCGCGCCCGCGAACGCGAGGCGCTCGGCCGGGGTGGGACGCGCGACGGGCCGGTGCGTCGCCGCGCGATAGATCACGGCGAGCGCCACGACGCCGACGAGGACGCTCGGATGCGCGCCCGGGAGCGCGACGCCTGGCGCGCCGTGGAACGCGAGCAGCGGCGCTGCGCCGTCAGGCACCGTGCACCACCCGGAGATATCCGAAGAGCAGCACGAGCGAGACGACCACCATGCCCGCGAAGAAGAAGAGCAGCACGAACACGCGGGCGTAGACGGGCGGGTCGAAGCTCAGGTGCATGTAGAACATCGCGACCAGCGCGAACTTGGCGGCCATCAGCACGAGCAGCACCGGGACGAGGACCGGCGCGAGCGGCCTCACGTTGTAGACGAGCACCTCCATCGCGGTGAGCGCGGTCAGGATCGCCGCCACGACGAGGTAGGTCGCCGGCCGCGGCGGTGCCTTCGCCCGCTCCGTCATGCGCCCGGGACGTCCTTCATCAGATAGACGAGCGTGAAGATCACCACCCACACGACGTCGACGAAGTGCCAGTACAGGGCGGCGAGCTCGAGGGCGAGGCTCCGCCGGGTGCTGAGCCGTCCCCGGAAGGACGCGACCGCGAGCGCAGCGAGCCAGACGACGCCGACCGTCACGTGCGCGCCGTGGAAGCCGACCAGCGTGTAGAACGTCTGCCCGAAGAGGTTCGTCTGCAGGGCGAGCCCCTTCTCGGCGTAGAAGCGGTCGAACTCGTACGCCTGGCCGAGGAGGAAGACGGCGCCGAGCGCGATGGTGCCGAGCAGCCACACGAGGCTCCACCGCCGGTCGCCACGCTCCTGCGCCGCGAGGGCGAGGACCATGACGAGGCTGCTCGTGAGGAGCACGAACGTCGTCGTCGAGGTGAGCACGAGTCCGAGCGTGTCGCGCGCGGTCGGTCCGCCGAGGTTGCGGCCGCTGTACACGAGGTAGGTCGCGATCAGACACGCGAAGAAGACCGACTCGGAGCCGATGAAGGTCCACATGCCGACCTTCCGGTTGTCGATCCGCCCGGGCGGCGCGTCCGGCCCGCCGCCGCGCTCGGCCGCGGCCCAGCGGGGGTGCTCGAAGCCCATCCCGACCGTCGCGAGCACCGCGACGGCGGCGCCGAGCCCGACGATCGCGAGCCGATCGGCGAGGAGACCGACGCCGGTGAGCACGATGCCCGACGCCAGGACGGGGGGAAGCGCGGACGGCGGCGGCACGTGCCGGTCCTCGTGCGGCGAGAACTCGAGGGGCGGCGTCCCGGCGCGGCGCTCCGCCTCGGGCTGCGTCTCGGGGTGCTTCAGCTTCCAGAAGCCGTCGCGGGCGTGAAGGATCGGCGCGCGGGCGAAGTTGTACTCCGGCGGCGGCAGCGGGCCGAGCCACTCGAGCCCGCGACCGTCCCATGGGTCGGCCCCCGCCGGCTCGGGCTTCCACCACGAGACGACGAGGTTCACGAGGAAGACGAGCACCGCGACGGCGAGGATGAACGCGCCCACCGTCGCCGCCATGTTGAGCGTCTCCCACCCGACGCCCGGCGGGTAGCGGTAGATCCGCCGCGGCATCCCCTCGACGCCGAGGAAGTGCATCGGGAAGAAGGTCAGGTTGAAGCCGAGGACGGTCAGCCAGAAGTGGAGCTTCCCGAGCCGCTCGTCGAGGAGCGTCCCCGTGATGAGCGGCCACCAGTAGTAGACGCCCGAGAAGATCGCGAAGACCGACCCGCCGAAGAGCACGTAGTGGAGGTGCGCGACCACGAAGTAGCTGTCGGTCTGCTGGAGATCGACGGGCGGCGACGCGTGCATGATCCCGCTCAGCCCGCCCACCGTGAACTCGACGATGAAGCCGACGGCGAAGTAGAAGGCCGTCCGCATCTGCAGCGACCCGCCCCAGATGTTCGCCGTCCAGGTGAAGATCTTGATGCCGGTCGGGATCGCGATGAGCATCGAGCTGAGCGCGAAGGCGCTGTCCGCGGCCGGGCCGAGCCCCGTCGCGAACATGTGGTGCGCCCACACGCCGTACGAGAGGAAGCCGATCAGCACCGTCGAGTAGGCGAGCATCGCGTACCCGAAGAGCGGCTTCCGCACGAAGACGGGAATGACCTCCGAGATCAGCCCGAACGCGGGCAGGATCATGATGTAGACCTCGGGATGCCCGAACAGCCAGAAGAGGTGCTGCCAGAGGAGCGGCGTGCCGCCCGCGACCGCCGTGTAGAAGTGGGTCCCGAACGAGCGATCCATCAGCAGCAGGATCAGCGCGACGGTGAGCGGCGGGAACGCCACCAGGATGAGCACCGTCAGCACGAGGATGTTCCAGACGAACATCGGCATGCGCATGTACGTCATGCCCCGGCACCGCATGTTGATGATCGTGACGAAGAAGTTGATGCCGGTGAGCAGCGTCGAGATCCCGAGGATGAGGATCGACACCACCCAGAAGTCCATGTTCTGCCCGGGCGAGTAGTGGCGCTCGGTCAGGTTGGCGTAGGCGAACCACCCGGCGTTGGGCGGCGCGCCGGCAAAGAAGCTCGCGTGGAGGAGGATCGCCCCGAGCAGGAATATCCAGAAGCTCAGCGCGTTTAGCCGCGGAAACGCGACGTCGCGCGCGCCGAGCTCCAGCGGGAGCACGAAGTTCCCGAGGAACGCGAGCCCGAGCGGCATGACGACGAGGAAGATCATCGTCGTGCCGTGCATCGTGAAGAGCCCGTTGTAGCGGTCCGCCGCGAGGAAGGTGTTGTTCGGAACGGCGAGCTGGATCCGGATGAGGAGCGCCTCGACGCCGCCCACCAGGAAGAAGCAGAGCGCCGTCGCGCCGTACATCACGCCGATGCGCTTGTGGTCGACGGTGGTGAGCCAGCTCCAGAGGCCGCCCCGCGCGAGGTAGCTCTCCTCCGGCCGCTCGGTCACGCGCACCGCGATCGCCATCCGCGCTACTCCAGGCTCTCCAGGTAGGCGACGAGCGGCGCGATCTCGGCGTCGCGGAGGCCGAGCCGCGGCATCCCGGCGCCCGGCTTCAGCGCCGGCGGGTCGCGCAGCCACGCCGCGAGGTTGTCGGCGGTGTTCTCGAGCGTCCCGCCCGCGAACGTGCGGCGGCTCGCGAAGTGCGTCAGGTCCGGACCGAGCCGCCCGACCGAGGCGCCGCCGATCGTGTGGCACGGCGTGCACGTGCTCCCGGCGTAGATCCGTGCGCCGGCGGCCACGGCATCCGTCGCACCCGCAGCCGCGACGACCGGCGGCGCCTGCTGGTGCGCGGCCCACGTCGCGAACTCCTCCGGCGTGTCGACCACCACGCGGAAGCGCATGTTCGCGTGCGACGTGCCGCAGAACTCCCCGCACACGCCGAGGTACGTCCCCGGCACGCGTGCGATCATCACGATCTCGTTCGTCTGCCCCGGGATCACGTCCCGTTTTCCGCCGAGCTGCGGGACCCAGAAACTGTGGATCACGTCGCCCGAGTCGAGACGGAACCGGAGCGGGCGTCCGAGGGGCACGTGGATCTCGTTCGCGGTGACGATGCCGAGCGTCGGGTAGTCGGCCTGCCACCACCACTGCCGCGCGACGACGTGGACGACGAGCGCGTCCGCCGGCGGCACCGCCGGCTGCGTGCGGAACGTCATCCGGACGCTCGGGATCGCGATCGCGAGGATGATCAGCGCCGGTCCGACCGTCCAGGCCGTCTCGAGCCGGAACTGCGTCCGGCGGCTCACCTCGGTCCCGAGCCCGCTCCGCTTCGAGTAGCGGAACAACCCGAGGGCGAGGAGTGCGCTCACGAGGAGCAGGATCACCGTGTCGACACCGGTGATCGCGAAGAACACCGTCCGGATGCCGTCCGCGAAGTCGGACTTCCCGGCGAGCGTGGTGAGCGGCGGCGGCGTGCGCGCGCAGGCCGCGCCGAGCCCGAGCACCACCACCGACGCCGCCCGGCCGGCGCGGCGGCTCATCGCTCGACCTCTGCGGGCGCCGGCACGAGCCGGACGCCCGGGGCGACGGACAGCACGAAGACCCCGAGGAAGCCGAGGGTCACGAGCGCCTCGACCCATCCGAGCGGGATCGCCCGCGGCGAGAGGGACGGCACGATGAGCACGTAGCGCTCGACCCAGATCCCGACGAGTCCGAGCGCGCACACGGTGCCGAGGATCGCCGGCGTCTGCTTGGGGCGGCGGCCCATCAGGACCGTGAAGGGCACCACCCAGACGAGGATGAAGGCGAGCCACCCGAGCGCGCCCCACGGGAGCCGGTGGACGCGCGGCACGACGAAGAACGTCTCGTCGGGGAGGTCGGCGTACCAGATCGGCAGGTACTGCGACCAGAGCAGGTAGGCCCAGAAGACCGAGAACGCGAAGACGAGCTTCCCGAGGTCGTGGAGGACGCTCCGGTCGCCGTCCCGGCGGACGCACCCGCGGCCGAACGCCGCGAGCCCGCCCATCGCGACGAGCCCGCTCCAGTACGCGCCCGAGAAGAAGTACGCGCCGAAGAGCGTGCTCGACCAGCGCGGCGAGAGCGACATCACGAGGTCGAAGGCGAGGACCGAGTAGACGACCGCGTAGAGCACGATGAGCGTGGGCGCGAGCCGGCGGACCGCGCGCGGCGGCGGCTCGATCGTCTCGCGCGACTCCGCCCAGTGGACGCTCTCGGCCCGCCGCGACGCGCGCACGAAGCGCTGGCTGAGCGCCGCCATGACGAAGAGCCCGACCCCCTCGCGCCCGAAGAGGAACGGCGCGTTCAGCCACGCCGCCGTCTGCGGCTCCGGGTGGAGGATCCACGGGAAGATCGTCGCGCGCGCCGGGACGAGCGCCCAGAAGAGGAGCCAGCCGACGGGCAGGAACCCCGCGAATGCCTCGGCGAGCCGGTAGAGGCCGGCGCCGCCCCAGCGCGCCTCGGTCAGGTAGAGGGACGCCGAGATCACGACGCCGCCCTGCGCGACCCCGAGCCAGAAGACGAGGTTCACGAGAAACGCCTCCCACGCGCGCAGGCCCGCGCCGCGCGCGAGGGCCACGAGGAAGGCCGCGACGCCGACCAGCACGAGCGCGAGGCTCGCGGCCTCGACGCGCCGGACGGCCGTCACCGCCCCCCCGCCTGCTGCTGGAGGGCGCGCAGATAGAGGATGACCTCCCACCGCTCGAGCGGCGACACCGCGTCGCCGTACGCCGGCATGACGTCCTCCCCGTCGCGGATCGTCGCGTAGAGGTGGCCGTCCGTCCGCTGTGCGATCTCGCCGGCCGTCAGGTTGGCAGGCGGATGGACCATGCGGCGCGCGATCGGCCCGTCGCCCGCGGCCGTCGGCCCGTGACACGGCGCGCACGTGATCAGGAAGAGGTCCTTCCCGCGCGCCAGGTGCGCGGGCGTCGCCTCGAGGGGGTTCCGGCGCGAGCGATCGTCCTCCTCGCGCGGCCTCCGCGGCTCACCGCCGCGGACGGGCAGCGTGTCGGCGGGCATCACGCGCGGCGTCTCGTCGAACGGCTGGACGGACGGTCCGCGGAACATGTCCGTCGACCACGGGAAGGCCTCTGCCGTCGCCGACGCGAGCACTAGCGCCGCGGCGAGCGCCCACGTGCCTCGCGTCTCAGGCACGCACCACCTCCTCGGCCCCCGCCCTCCGGAGGAGCCCCTCCGCCTCCGATGCGCGGCTCGCGGGACAGCGCACCACGACGCCGAAGCGGTCGGCGGTGAAGCGCGGATCGTACCCCGGGAGCGCCTCGACGTGCGGGAAGCCGCCGTGCAGGAAGAAGCCGACGGCGCCAGCGAGCGCGCCGAAGAGGATCATCATCTCGAACCCGATGACGACGAACGGCGGCAGCGACACGATCGGCATGCCGCCGGTCCGGTGCGGGTACCACGCGGCCGAGAGCCCGATCGTGAGCGCGAACCCGCTCGCCGCACCCGCGATCGCGCCGGCGAGCACCCAACGGCGGACCGGGCTCGCCCCGAGCCCGAGCGCCTCGAGGATGTGCGCGCTCGGGACCGGCGAGAACACCCGTGGGCGCTCGAAGCCCGCGCCCCGTACCGCGCGGATCCCGGCGACGCACGCGTCCTCCTCGGCGAAGGAGGCGCTCACGTCCGCCGGCTTCTCGCTCACGCCGCCTCCCTCCCGCGCTCGTCGAGCGCCTGCCGGAGCCAGAGTCGGCCCTCCTTCACCTCGGTCATCGAGACGATCGGGACGAGCTTGGTCAGCAGCGTGAAGTTCACCAGGAGGAAGCAGAAGCTGCCCGCGGTGATCGTCACCTCGACCCAGGTGGGCGCGTGGTACGCCCAGGTCGCCGGCTCGAAGTTCGTCGCGAGCGAGCCGGCGATGATCATGTAGCGCTCCGCCCACATGCCGACGTTGACGAAGATCGAGATCACGAAGAGCGCGGTGAGGTTCCGCCGGACGCGCGGCGAGAACAGGACGAGCGGGATCAACGAATTGCAGACGATCGTGATCCAGAAGATGTACCCGTAGTGGCCGAAGTACCGATGGTGGAACGTCGTCTGCTCGTACGGGTTGCCGCCGTACCAGGCCATGAAGCTCTCGGTCGCGTACGAGTAGGTGACGACGAGCGAGAGGCCGAGCATGAGCTTCGCGAGGTTGTCGAAGTGCCACTCGGTGAGCGTGTCCTCCAGGTGGAGGAGCCGGCGGGTCGGGATGAGGAGCGTCATCACCATGCCGCAGCCCGAGAAGATCGCGCCGGCGACGAAGTAGGGCGCGAAGATCGTGCTGTGCCAGCCCGGGAGCTGCGACATCGCGAAGTCCCACGACACGACGCTGTGCACGGAGAGGACGAGCGGCGTGACGAACCCGGCGAGCAGCACGTACACCGTCGTCAGGTGCCGCCACTCGGCGTCCGAGCCCTGCCAGCCGAGCGAGCAGAGCGCGAAGAACGTCCGCCGCCAGCCGGCCGTCCGCTCCCGCGCCGACGCCGCGTCGGGCATGAGGCCGATGAACCAGAACACGCAGCTCACCGTGAAGTACGTGCTGACGGCGAAGGCGTCCCACACGAGCGGTGAGCGGAAGTTCGGCTGCAGCCAGCGCTGGTTCGGGTACGGCAGCAGCCAGTAGAAGAACCAGACACGGCCGAGGTGGACGAGCGGGAAGAGCCCCGCGGTGGCGATCGCGAAGAGCGTCATCGTTTCCGCCGCGCGATAGACCGGCGTCCGCCACCGGCTGCGGAAGAGGTAGAGGATGGCCGAGATGAGCGTCCCGGCGTGGCCGATCCCGACCCAGAAGACGAAGTTCGTGATGTACACCGCCCACATCGTCGGCTGGCGCAGCCCGGTCACGCCGAGCCCCACCCGGATCTGATGCGTCCACGCGAGCGCGCCCGCACCGACCCCGGCGGCGAGGAGCGCGACGAACGCCCAGAAGAGACGACCGGGCGGCGCGAGCGCGCGGAGCACGATCTCGTCGATGTCTCGGTAGTCGATGCGCGCGGGCGTCATGTCGTCTCGCGCCGGCGGTACACCTCGCTCAGGTAGACGATCGCCGGCCGGGTGTTCAGGTCCTCGAGCGCGCGGTAGGCCCGCAGCGGATGCTCGGTCCGTCGTCGCACGACCGCGCTCGACGGGTCCTTCAGGTCGCCGAACGTGATCGCCCGCGCCGGACACGCCTGCTGGCACGCGGTCTGGATCTCGCCGTCGCGGAGCGGGCGGTCGTCCTGGCGCGCGTCGTCCTCGGCGAGACGGATCCGCTGCACGCAGAACGTGCACTTCTCCATCACGCCCGCGCCGCGGACCGTGACGTCGGGGTTCAGCTGGAGATTGAGCGGCGCCGGCCACTCGGGCACGAACCAGTTGAAGCGCCGCACCTTGTACGGGCAGTTGTTGTTGCAGTAGCGCGTGCCGATGCAGCGGTTGTAGACCTGCGCGTTCAGGCCATCGTCCGTGTGGAGCGACGCGTAGACGGGGCACACCGGCTCGCACGGCGCGTGGTCGCACTGCTGGCAGAGCATCGGGAGGAGATGGAGGAGCGGCGCGTCCGGCGTCCGCGGCACGAAGCGCTCGATCCGGATCCACGACATGATCTGGCCGCGCGCGACGTTCTCTCGCCCGACCACCGGGATGTTGTTCTCGGCGTAGCAGGCGGCGACGCACGCGCTGCAGCCCGTGCACGCGGTCAAGTCGATCGTCATGCCCCACTGGTGCTTCGGGAACTCGTGCGGCGGCCGCATCTCGTACGGCCCCGGCGGCTCGGGCGGCGCGTACTCGGGCCGGACGCCGCGCGCGAGCTCGTCCAGGCCGATCGTCTCGGCGAGGGGACGTCCGAGCATGTCGTCGAGCCCGGACTGCGCCGAGACGAGCCGCCGCTTCCCGCCGGTCGCGCGGACGTGGATCTCGACGCTCCGCCGGCCGGGCGCGAGGAGCTTCCACGGATTGGCGCCGCGGCCCTCCGCCCACCGCCCGTACGCCGTGTGCCCCTGCCCGAACGGCACGGCGAGGACGCCGGGGAGGACGTGCGGCGTCGGGTACGCCGGCGCCTCGATCACGCCCTGCGCGGAGGTGAGCTCCAGCACCTCGTCGCGCTCGACGCCGAGGTCGCGCGCGGTCTCGGGATGGATCGCCACCCACGTGTCCCAGACGAGCTGCGTGATCGGCTCGGGCACCTCCTGCAGCCACGGCTTGTCGGCGCCCCGCCCGTCGTGGAGGAAGACGTGCGGGAAGGCGACGAGCGCCAGCACGTCCTCCGGCGGCGCGGGCGACGGCGCGATCCGGCGGGCGAGCGCCTCGGGCCGCAGCGCGACGTCAGCGACCGGCGCCGTCTCGAAGACCCCGCCGTCGCGGCGCGCCGTCTCCCAGAACGCGTCGAACGACGACCCGTCGCGCCGCTGCCCGTGCAGCTCGCGCCAGCCCGCCTCGACCGCCGCCTGCATGCTCCCCCAGGGGAGCGCGCGGCCCCGGCGGCGCGCCGAGTCGATCAGCACGTCGCCGAGCGCGCGCGTCGGATACACCGGCTGCATCACCGGCTGCGCGAGGAGCGTGATGCCGGGGCGCGGCGCCGCGTCGCCCCAGCTCTCGAGCACGTGGTCGATCGGGAGGAGGAGCCCGGCGTGCTCGGCCGTCTCGTCGGGGACGAGGCCGCACCAGACGACGAGCCGGACGCGCCGGAGCGCCTCGGCGAGCTGCAGATCCGGCGACGCCGTGAACGCCGGGTTCACCCCGCTGACGACCGCCACGTCGATTTCGCCGTTCCGCATCGCCGTGAGGACGGCCTCGACGTGGGCCGCCGTGCTCGGCTCCGCCGGCCGCGGGCCGTCGAGGAACTGGACGGTCCGCCCGAGGTTCCCCGTCGTCGCGTTCAAAAGATGCGCGGCAACGTGCGCCGTGCGGTCGTCGGTGCCCGCGACGGCGAGCGCCCCGTCGGCCTCCGCGAGGAGCCCGGCGAGCCGCCGGATCGTGTCGGCGCCGACGCCCGTCCGCGCCGCGACGTCCTCGGGCGCGTACGCCGCGGTCGCGTGGCGGAGCGCGTCCACGTCCACGCGTCCCGCGACCGGTCCGCGTGCGAGGACGTGCAGCACGCCGAGCGCCACCGCGGCCTCGTCGCCCGGGCGCGTCGCGATCCACTCGTCGCCGTTCGCCGCCGTGAGCCCGAATCGCGGCCCGACGTAGACGAGGTGCCCGACCTGCGTCCCACGCGGGCCGTGCGGCACCCGGAACGCCGCGTACTGGCGTGTGTACTCGACCGGCGAGCGCCACGTCTCGAGCAGCTCCGCGCCGAACGCGATCACCACCTGGGCGGCGTCGAGCCGGTGGACCGGGAGGTCGCGACGCCCGAAGCAGAGCTCGCCCGCGGCACGCGCGACCTCGTCGTCGAGCGGCTCC
>CAZLYE010000363.1:0-6955 GCA_964562865.1 uncultured Binatia bacterium (SeqCode)
GGACGGGTGACGATCCAGAGGATCGCCTCCGCGACGTCGCGCGGCTCGAGCGTCTTCAGGCGGGCGTCGACCGCGGCCTGCGCGCCGGGCTGGCCGGTGAACACGTCGGCGAACTCCGTCGAGACGTATCCCGGCGACACGGCGGTCACGCGGATCCCGCTCTTCCGCTCGCGGAGCTCGCGGCGCAGCACCTCGGTGAGGGCGCGCACGGCGAACTTGGTCGCGGCGTACATCCCGCTGTCGATCCCCGGGATGCGGTGGCCCGCCATCGAGGAGACGTGGACGACGTGCCCCGCGACGCCGCGGCGCTCCATGTCGGCGATCGCCTCGCGCGTGGCGACGGAGAGCCCGAGGACGTTCACCTCGAGCATCTCTCGCCAGAGCTCCGTCGCGCCCGACGTGAGCGGTGCCGCGCGGCCCAGGCCGGCGTTGTTCACGAGCACGTCGACGCCGCCGAACCGCTCCCGGGCGACCGTGAACAGACGCCGGACGTCGTCTTCGCGTCGCATGTCACACGGCTGCACCGCGACGGCTCCACCGGCCGCGCGGATCTCCGCGGCCACCCGCTCGAGGCGGTCGGCGCGCCGTGCGGCGATCGTCACCGCCGCGCCCGCCTTCGCAAGCGTGCGCGCCGTCTCCGCGCCGATGCCGCTCGACGCGCCGGTCACGATCGCGCTCCGGCCCGCGAGGGGGTCCGTCACGCCGGCGTTCTACGGCCGCTCGACGTTGGCGGTCAACGCCCCGTCGCGCCGGCTCCTGTGAACGGCCGTTCGCCATGCGCCGTCCGACTGAACGCGCGTTCTCGGGTGATCGGGCGGTGCCTCTCCAGACTACCTGGTATTTTCGACGGCCGCATGACGGCATGCCCGATGCACGTCTGCGCGGGCGACGCAGAGAGACGAGCGATGGGAAGCCCGATGGAGGATGCTCGCACGATCTCGTGCGTGCATTGCGAGGAGCGCTTCATCCTGACGAGCGTCCGCGCCGGGGACGTGGTGCTCCTCGGGGTCCTTGCCGTGCACCTCCTCCTCCGGCACCCGGAGCACTTCACGCTGCCGGCCGATCCATGGTCGGCCGAGGTGCTCCACCACTTCCGGGCCGCGTCGGCCTGATCCGGCCGGGACCGCGGCCGCCTCAGCGTTCGGCGATCACCGCCCGCCCCGGCGACGGCGGCAGCTCGTGGAGCGTCGTACGCCCGAACCCCGTCTTCTGGAGCATCGTCCGGTACTCGGCGAACGTGTACGCGTCGCCGGCGGGGGTGCCGGCCAGCATGACGAGCGCGAAGCGCACGGCCTCGGGCGGAGCCATCCGGTCGTCGTCCGGCACGAACTCGACGATGACGACGCGACCGCCGGGGGCGAGCGCGGCGTGCGTCTCCGCCAGGAGCCGCTCGCAGGTCGACGGGTCGAAATGGTGGAGGATGTTCGGGAGGAGGACGAGGTCGTACGGCCCGCCGAGCGGGACCTCGAACGCACTCCCCGGAAGCAGATGATGACGGGCCGCGACGCCGGCGAGTCGTGCATTCTCCCGGGCGACCGCGAGGACGTTCTTCCAGTCGAGCGCCGTCACCTCGATGGCGGGATTGAGCTGCGCGAGCGTGATCCCGAAGAGCCCGTGGCCCGCCGCGATGTCGAGCACCTTCCACCCGGGCGCGCGCTCCACGTCGAGCAGGTTCGCGACCAGGCGGGCGGACATGGCGGCGAACGGCCCCATCGCCCGCGCGAAGCTCACCCACATCGGGTGCTCGGGCACGAGCGACGACCCCTCGGGAATGGCGGAGCCGCCGCGCCGCACGGCCTCCGTCAGCCGGTCGAAGCCCTCGCGCACGTACGGTGACGCGATGAACTCGACGGCCGAGCCCATGAAGGTGGGCGCGTTCCGGTCGAGGAACGCGGCCGCCGTCGCCGAGAGGCCGTAGCGCTCTCCCGTGCGCGTGAGGAACCCGTCCATCACCAGGTGATTCAGCAGCGCACGGAGCCCGCGCTCCGACGCGCCGGACCGCTGCGAGAGCGCGGCGAGCGTCGTCGCGCCCCCGGCGATCGCCGAGAACACGTCGAGCTCGATTGCCGCCTTGAGGGCGGCGGTCCGCTGGTAGCCGGTGAGCGTCGTCCACATGAGCTCGAAGGATGGTTGTTCGTTCGCCATGCCGGCCGTCCTACTGCACCGCGAGCGGGGGGACAACAGGATCGCGACCGCGGGCCGCGCCCCGACCTTGACGTGCTGCGCGCTGTAGCGATAGGGCTCCCTGCGTCCGAGTTGCTTCCCGTGCGTCACCACGACGGCACGCCGACCGAGACGAAGGAGGACCGACCAGTGAACCTGCAATCCACTCGACGGGCCACGTCCCGTCCGACGAAGTGAGCGGCGCATGCCAGTCGATCTGAAGGCCATCGGGAAGAAGCTCGGCTCCGTCACGCACACGTACACCGAGCGTGACGTCATGCTCTACGCGCTCGGCGTCGGCGCGGGGACGGACGAGCTCCAGTTCACGTACGAGCGGGACCTGAAGGTCCTGCCGACATTCGCCGTGATCCCGTCCTTCCCCGCCATGCTGAACCTCGGCGGTGCGATGGAGGTGAACCCGGCGCTCGTGCTGCACGGCGAGCAGCGGATCGAGCTCCACGCGCCGATCCCGACCAGCGGCACGATCACGACCACGCCCACGATCAAGGCGATCTACGACAAGGTGAAGGCCGCGCTCGTCGTGGTGGAGACGGACAGCGTGGACGAGAAGGGCCGCCTCCTCTTCCGCAACACGTCGGGCATCTTCGCGCGCGGCGAGGGCGGCTTCGGCGGCGATCGCGGCCCGAGCGGCCCGCGGAACGTCCCGCCCGACCGGAAGCCGGACAAGTCGATCTCGGCGAAGACGCTCCCCAACCAGGCGCTCATCTACCGGCTCTCCGGTGACATGAACCCGCTCCACGCCGATCCCGACTTCGCGAAGCTCGGCGGCTACGACCGCCCGATCCTCCACGGGCTCTGCACCTTCGGCTTCGCGGGCCGCGCGGTCCTCCAGGCCTGGTGCGGCAACGACCCGGCGCGCATGAAGGCGTTCGAGGTCCGCTTCTCCGGCGTCGTCTTCCCGGGCGAGACGATCACCACCGACATGTGGCAGGTCGCACCGGGCAAGATCGTGCTGACGGCGAAGACGGAGCGCGGCGAGGCGGTCCTCTCGAGCGCGGCGGCCGAGGTGGCGTCCTGACGGGACGTCGGGTCGCGGCGCTGGTGGTCGTGCTCGTCCTCGCCGCGGCGTGTCCGAAGAAGGCGCCGCCCCCGCCACCGCCCGAGCCCGCGCAGCCGCCGATCGCGTCGTCGCCGCTGCCGCCGTCGGGCGTGGCGCACTTCGAGATCGGGCCGATCGACTTCCACCGGAGCGACGACGGGCGGGAATGGCTGGTCACGTCGTCGGTCCGGAACACCGGCACGCGGACGAGCCGCGACGTGCGCGTCCGCGTCTACGGCCTCGACGACAACGGCGCGCGCCTCGCGCGCACCGAGCTGTCTCCCGAGCAGCAGGAGATCCCGCCCGGCGGCGCCGCGACGTTCGTCGCGCATCTCCCCGGCGACGCGGCGATCCGCACGGTCGACGTCGAAGCGGTGGGACGGTAGCCCCGATGCAGCCCCCCGCGGGACGGATCGCGCTCGGGGACCGCGTGCAGGTTCCGGGCGGACGGCGCGGGCTCGTCGTCGGCGAGCGCCTGATCGCGTCGAACGGCGCCTGGCGCTACACGATCGCCCTCGACGACGGGGGAACCGTCGAGCACTTCGACTTCGAGCTCCGGCACGTGGAGGTCGCGTGAAGGACTACGAGCAGATCCTCTATCGCGTGGAGGACGGCATCCTCACGATCACGCTCCAGCGACCGGAGAAGCTGAACGCCTTCACCACGCGGATGATGCACGAGCTGCTCGACGCGTTCGACCGCGCCGACGCGGACGACGCCGTCCGCGTCGTCGTGGTGACCGGCGCCGGGCGGGCGTTCTGCGCCGGCGCGGACCTCTCGAGCGGCGGCGGCGCGTTCGACTACACCACGAGCGCGAAGCCGGAGCCGATCGACGAGCATCGCGACGGCGGCGGCCGCGTGACCCTCCGCATCTACGAGTCGAAGAAGCCGGTGATCGCGGCGATCAACGGGCCGGCGGTGGGCGTCGGGATCACGATGACGCTCCCGATGGACGTCCGCATCGCGTCCAGCGCCGCGCGCATGGGCTTCGTCTTCGCCCGCCGCGGGATCATCCCCGAGGCCTGCAGCAGCTGGTTCCTGCCGCGCGTCGTCGGCATCTCGCGCGCCGCGGAATGGGTCTACACGGGGCGCGTCTTCCCCGCGGAGGAGGCGCTCGCCGCCGGGCTCGTGAGCCGCGTGGTCGCGCCCGACGCGCTCCTCGACACGGCGCGCTCACTCGCCCGGGAGATCGCCGACAACACCTCGGCCGTCTCCGTCGCGCTCTCGCGACAGCTCCTCTGGCGCATGCTCGGCACCGACCACCCGATGGAGGCGCACCGCATCGACTCGCAGTGCATCTACTGGATGGGGAAGTCGGCGGACGCGCACGAGGGCGTGGCCGCGTTCCTCGAGAAGCGGGCGCCGCGGTTCTCGCTCCGGCCGAGCACGGACATGCCCGAGTTCTACCCGTGGTGGCCGGAGCGGAAGTTCAGATGACCCGCGCGATCACCGCCCGGTAGAATTCCCAGAGCTTCATCTTCCGACCCGCGGGAAGGAGGTAGCGGGCGCGATACTCGGGCGCGCCGACGTCCTCCACGAGCTCCAGGCCGTGCTCCGCGAGATACGACCGGAGCTCCGCGGGATCGAACCCGAAGGTGTACGGCTCGCCGAACCGGCGCACCGTCCGCGATCCCGCGCGCGCTCCTTCGAAGGGGACCGAGCCGTCGATCAGGCCGCGGTGGACGTACGTGAACAGGAGAAGGCTTCCCGGGGCGCCGGCGCGGGCGACCCAGCCGATCGTGCGGTCGACCGCCTCGGCCGTGAGGTAGTTCGTCACGCCCTCCCAGAGGAAGAACGTCCGCGCGGACGGTGAGAACCCGGCACGCGCCATCGCGTCCTCGAGGCGATCGCGGCCGAAGTCGACGGGGACGAACGTCACATGTGCCGGGATCGCGGCCTTCACCCGGGCGAGGCGCGCGCGCTTGGCCGCCTGCGTCGCGGGATGGTCCACCTCGAAGACGCGCGTCCGCGCGATGCCCGGGACGCGAAGCGCGCGGACGTCGAACCCGGCTCCGAGCACCACCACCTGCCCGACGCCGTCGAGCGCCGCGCCGAGCGCGTCGTCGATGTAGCGCGTGCGGCACACGGCGGAGCCGAGAGGACCGCCCCACCGCCATTCGATGACGCCGACGACGGCCGCGCGACCCGGCCTCGTCCGGCAGGGCAACAGGACGCCCCGAAGGGGCAGCGAGAGGAACGTCGCCGCGAGCGGGTCGTGGAAGAGCCGCTCGCCCGCGGGGCGCGACGACTCGACGGCGCGGAAGAACGCCATGAGCTCGGCCGTCCGGCTCGCCCGGCCCTCCTTCACGCGCGAAGCTCGCCGCGCCGCAGTCCGAGGACGACCTCGTCGACCCAGCGGCCGTCGATGAATACCTGCTCGCGGCGCCGGCCCTCGTCGACGAAGCCGAGCCGCGCGTAGAGCCGAAGGCCACGCTCGTTGGTCGCGTAGCAGGAGAGACAGACCTTGTGGAGGTTGAGCGCATCGAACGCGTAGCGACAGAGGAGCGCGACCGCCTCCGTTCCGAAGCCCTTCCCCCACTCGGCCTTGCGGCCGATGACGATCCCGAGCCCGGCGTTCCGGTCGATCGGGTTGACGTCGCGGAGATCGCAGTTGCCGACGTAGGCATCTGCGTCGCGCGTGACGATCGCGAAGCCCATCGTGGTCCGGAAGTCGAGGGCGCGGATCCATTCACGCGACATCGCCTCGGTGTACGGGCCGGCGCGCGCCGCGAGCGTCCGCCGGACGTCCGGGTCGTTCAGCCACGCATGACACTCCGCCGCGTCGGCCTCCTCGAGCGGGCGGAGGTACACCTTTGCGCCGATCAGGAACGCGTTCCGCATGCTCCGATCGTAGGCCGCCGACCGTCCGCGCCGCGAACACGCCGCATCGACGATCGAGGAACGTCGGTCAGGCCGGCTCGCGCCACCAGCGCGGGAGCGACAGCACGACGAGCAGGATCGCCGGCGCGAACACCCCGGGCAGGTCGATGAACCAGTGATCGGCGTCGAGCCGACCCGAGACGAGGTCGGCGACGTGGATCGACGCGTGGAGGACGTAGAAGAGGGTGGCTGTGAGGAGGACGCCGCGGTGCCGGCGCGCGTCGGGGGCCGCCACGAGGAACGCGACGCCGATCGTGGTGAACGCCGCCCCGATGTCGCGCACGAAGTGGACGTTCAGCGGGCCGGTGTCCGGAACGCCAGCGGGAAGGCCGCGGTACCAGCCCGCCGGCGCGAGGAGCATCCAGAGCCCGTTCCCGAGGTTCAGGAGGCCGAGGACCAGGAAGACGGTGCGCATGAGCGACCGTAGAGCAAACGGACGGAGCCCGCTCAACAGCACCTTGACGAGGGCGAAGAAACGGCGAAATAACATGCCGCCATGTCCGCCGCCGGCGCCCTCCTCGACCGACTCGGCCGGCCGGGCGACATCCGCCTCGGGACGGCGCGCCCGGGCACCGTCGCGCGCCTTCCGACCGGGCTCGCGGCCCTCGACGACGCGCTCGGCGGCGGGCTGCCGCGCGGGCGGGTGACCGAGCTCGCCGGGCCGCCGGGCACGGGGCGGACCGGGCTCGCCTGCGCCGTCGCGGCGAGCGCCACGCGCGCGGGGGAGACGATCGCGTGGGTCGATCCCGAGGACGCGCTCGAGCCGGCGGCGGCCGAGGCGGCAGACGTCGCGCTCGCGCGCGTCCTCTGGGTGCGGCCGCGCGACCTCCCCGACGCCTTCCGCGCCGCCGA
>CAZLYE010000364.1:0-5234 GCA_964562865.1 uncultured Binatia bacterium (SeqCode)
GCCTTCCCGCGCGGGACGCCCGCGTGGACGCTCGACTCCGCGACCGGGCAGTACTGGCTCCATCTCTTCCTGCCCGAGCAGCCCGACCTCGCCTGGTCGAACCCCGCGGTGCGACGGGCGATGCACGACGTGCTCCACTTCTGGCTCCGCCGCGGCGTCGACGGCTTTCGCGTCGACGTGGTCCACGGGCTCGGGAAGGACCCACGCCTGCCGGACCTCCCGCCGGAGCTCGCCACGATCCCGCCGTCGGCGCTGAACGACCACGAGTCGACGCACGAGATCCTCCGTGAGCTCCGCCGCCTCGTCGACGAATATCCGGGCGATCGCGTGCTGGTGGGGGAGGTGTGGCTCCTCCTCGCGCGCACCCACGCGCGGTACTTCGGGCGCGGCGACGAGCTTCACCTCCTCTTCGAGCTCCCGGCGGCGGTCCTGACGCCGTGGGACGCCGCCGCCTGGCGGGAGCGGATCGCGGACGTCGCCGCCCGGCTCGATCCGATCGGGGCGTGGCCGACGTGGGTGCTCTCGAACCATGACGTGCCCCGGCACCGGTCGCGCTTCGGCTCCGAGGCGTCGGCGCGCGCGGCCGCCGTCCTCCTCCTGACGCTCCGCGGGACGCCGTTCCTCTACCAGGGCGAGGAGCTCGGGCTCGAGGACGCGCTCGTGCCGCCCGGCCGCGCCGTCGACCCGGGCGGACGCGACGGGTGCCGCGCGCCGATCCCGTGGGACGGATCCGCCGGGCACGGCTGGCCGCCCGTCCCGTGGCTTCCCTGGCCGCCGGAGCCCGAGCGGCGGAACGTCGCGCGGCTCCGCGACGACACGGGCTCGATCCTCCATCTCTACCGGCGGCTCCTGGCGCTCCGGCGCGCGTCGCCCGCGCTCCACGCGGGAATCCTGCGGCTGCTCGACGCGCCGGCGGGCGTGCTCGCCTACGAACGGGCGGCCGGCGCCGACCACCGCCTCGTACTCGTCAACTTCGGCGGCGACGCCGTCGAGTGCCCGGCGCGCGGCGCGGTCGAGGTCGCGAGCCACGGCGCGGGGGAGGGCGCCTCGTACCGCGGCGTCCTCGGGCCGGCCGAGGCCGTCGTTCTCCGGCCGTGACCGGCGCGGGTCCCTCACCCCGGAGGTGCCACGCCTTCGGGCGGAGGAACGCCGCGATGCCCTCGCGCGAGAGCGTCACGCCGAGGCCCGATCCGCGTCGCCCCGTCCACGGCAGCGCCGGGCTCACGCGGTCGCAGCAGTTCCAGTACGCGGTGCCGACGTCGAGCCGGGCGAGGAGGCGCTCGGCGCGCGCGCGGTCGCGCCCGTAGACGGCGGCCGTGAGGCCGTAGTCCGTGTCGTTCATGCGCTCGACGGCCTCGTCGTCCGACGCGACGACGGCGATGCCGATGAGCGGACCGAACGTCTCCTCGCGCATGACCCGCATCCCGTGGTCGACGTCGGCGAGCACGGTCGGCGCGAAGAACCAGCCCGGCCGGTCGAGGTGCGTGCCGCCGGTGAGGACGCGGGCGCGGCGGGCGGTCGCGTCCGCCACCTGCTCCGCGAGGAGCGTGAGCGCCGCGTCGCGCCGCGTGAGGGGGCCGAGGTCCGTCCGCTCGTCGAGCGGGTCGCCGACCACGTACCCCTTCACCGTCGCGACGAAGGCCTCGACGAACGGGCGGGCGACGCGCTCGTGGACGTAGACGCGCTCGACGGCGCAGCAGCTCTGGCCCGCGTTGTAGAAGGCGCCCTCGGCGACGGCGGCGGCCGCGGCGCCGGGGTCGACGTCGTCACAGACGTACGCCGGGTCCTTGCCCCCGAGCTCGAGCTGCAGCTTCACGAGGCGCGGTGCGACGGCGGCGGCGACCTTCCGCCCCGTCGCGAGAGACCCCGTGAAGCAGACCGCGTCCACGGGCTCCATGACGACGCGCTCTCCGACGCTCCCGCCGCCGACGACCGCCTGGAACACGTCGGCCGGGACGCCGGCCTCGTGCAGCAGCTCGGCGATCGCGAGGCCGGTCAGAGTGGCGAGCTCGCTCGGCTTGTAGAGGACGGCGTTGCCGGTGAGAAGCGCGGGGAGGAACACGTTCGCGCCGACGAACCACGGATAGTTCCACGCCGACACGTTCGCGACCACGCCGAGCGGCTCGCGCGTGATGCGCTCCTCCATCGTCCCGTCGGCGAGGCCGGCCTCGCCGGCGACCGCGGCGGCCACGTGGTCGAGGAAGAAGTCGATCCGGCCGAGGACGCCGGCGAGCTCGCGCCGGGCCTGGACGATCGGCTTCCCGACCTCGCGGGTGAGCGTCCGGGCGAGCGCCTCCGTCCGCTCGACCACGAGCGCCCGGAAGCGGCGGATCGCGGCGGCGCGGTCGGCGAGGGGCGCCGCGGCCCAGGCGGGCTGCGCGCTCCGCGCGCGACGGTACGCCGAGGCGACCGCGGGGCCGTCGGGCTCCGCCACGTCGGCCAGCGTCGCTCCGGTCGCCGGGTCGACGACGAGCATGGTGGGCGCGATCTTCCGGCTCGCGGCGCGGCGGTCAAGTCGGCGAGGCGTTGACCCTGCGGGGCCCGCGGCCTAAAGCGATCGACCGATGGCTGGCCGCGTCCTCTCCTGGGTGGGAACGCTCGTCTTCCTGCCCGTCTTCGTCACGACGCTCCTCGTGTTCGACGTCGCGCAGCGCGTCGCGCGGCTCTTCGGCCAGCGGCCGCAGGAGTACGTCGCCGGCGCGCTGCAGGTCCTCCTCGTAAGGGCCTTCCGCCTGTGCGACACGCGCCTCGTCATCGAGCGCGCGGCCGGCGTCCGCCCGTGGACGTCGTACATCGTCATCTCGAACCACCAGAGCATGTTCGACATCCCGATCCTGGGCGCGCTCCTCTTCTCGAACTTTCCGAAGTACGTCTCCAAGCGCGAGCTGGGCCGCCGCATCCCGAGCGTCTCCTACAACCTCCGGCGCGGCGGCCACGTGCTGATCGACCGGGCCGACGCGCCGTCGGCGATCGCCGCGATCGCCGGGCTCGGCCGGCAGGTGAGTGCCGGCCGCGTGTCTGCGGTGATCTTCCCGGAGGGGACGCGCGCGCGGCGCGGCGAGCTCGGCGCCTTCCGCCGGGCGGGGCTGATGGCGCTCCTCGAGGCGGCGCCGGACACGCCCGTCGTCCCCGTCGTGCTCGACGAATCGTGGCGGCTCCTCGCCCACGGCTTCTTCCCCGTGCCGTGGGGGGTCCGCGTGCGCGTCTGCGTCGGCGAGCCGATCGTCCGCTGCCCCGACGAGGACCGCGCGGCGCTCGTCGAACGCGTGCGCGGGGAGATGGCCGCGACGCTCGCGCGCTGGCGCGGCACCGACGCCGACGCCGCGACGGGGTGAGCCTGGGCAGAGGGCCGACGGTGACGCCGCGGCCGCCGCGCTCAGTTACAGGGGCACATCCGTCGGCAGCCGTCGAACGCCCCGTTGATCGTGGAGATGGCGTCGTTCAGGTCGCCGTACGTGAGGGGCGGGTCGGGCGCAACGCCGCGAAGCGCCTGGTTCGCGAGCGCGAGGAGGTCGTTCACCGTCTCCGCCGCGTCGCTGACGCTCGGCGGCAGTGTGAACGGTCCGGCTGCCGTACTGCTGCAGGTGCAGAAGGAGCTCCGGAGGGGGACGTTGCCGAGCCCGGGCGGTGTGGCGCCGGTGTTCGACAGTTTCACGCTGAGGGTGAGCGCCAGTGCCTGCCCGGTGAGGACGCCGCCGCCGTAGCCGCCGGAACCGGACCCTTGCGGATCCGGAACGTCCGCCGGGCTGCTGATGACCGCATCACCCGGGCAGGGCGTGGGGCTCCCGTCCCCGCACAGCCGGGTGGGCGTACCACCCGCGGGCAGGAACGCCACGAGTGAAGCCGCATTTTTCACGGTCACCGACGGCGAGCTTCCCGGGCTGCCGACGAATGCGGGGAGGATCTCGGGGTGAAGCGTGACGAGCCCGCGCGGTCCGTTTGCGGCGCCTCCGGCCGCCCCGTACGCGCCCTGCGTCAGGGTGCAGAACGTCGACGAGCAGGCCGGAAGCAGCGCATGCTTACAACCGTGGTCGGGGTCGCAGGTGTCGACCGTGCACGGGTCGCTGTCGTCGCAGCGCGCCTCGTCACCCCCGCACACGCCGTTCGTACACCGGTCCGCCTGCGTACAGAGGTCGCCATCGTTGCACGGGGTCCCGTCGGTGACCGGCGTATGCTGGCAGCCCGACTGGGGGTCGCAGCTGTCGCTCGTGCAGGGGTTGCCATCCGAGCAGTTGGGCGGCGGTCCGACGGTCGCACAGAAGCCGCGGACGCAGCCCTCCACGCCGTCGCACGGATTCCCGTTGTCACAGTCCGTGTCCGCATTGCACGGGGTGCACCCGGGCTTCGGCGGATGAACGCAACCGAGGGTGGGGTCGCACGAGTCGCTCGTGCAGGGGTTGCCGTCGTTGCAGGAGAGCGGTGCGCCTCGGGAACAGACACCGGCCTTGCACGTCTCGAGCCCGTTGCAGACGTCCCCGTCGCTGCACGGTGTCCCGTCACTCGCGGGAAGATGCCGGCATCCCACGGCCGGATCGCAGATGTCGGTCGTGCAGGGGTTGTCGTCCTTGCAGCTCGGGGGCGGCGTCAGGGTCATGCAGGCGCCGTTCACGCACCCTTCCGTCCCGTCGCAGGGGTTGTGATCATCACACTCGCCGTCCGTCGTGCACGGCTTGCAGCCGGCGATGGGTGTACTCCGGCATCCGAGTTGCGGATCGCAGGAGTCGCGTTTGCATGCGTCGTGCTCATCGCAGTCGGGTGGCGTGCCCGCTGTGCACGCACCGGCCTGGCAGGTCTCGAGCCCGTTGCAGGCGTCCCCGTCGCTGCACGGCGTCCCGTCCGGCGCAGGGCCGTGCTGGCAACCGAGCATCGCATCGCAGGAGTCCGTCGTGCAGGGGTCGTGGTCGTCGCAGTCGGGCGCGGTCCCCTGGAGGCACGCGCCCCCCTGGCAGGTCTCGGGTCCGTTGCAGGCGTTGCCGTCGCCGCACGACGTTCCGTTGGAGGCTGGTGTGTGCCGACACCCCGCCGCCGGGTCGCACCAGTCGACCGTGCACGGATTGTCGTCCTCGCAGTCCGGTGGCGGTGCGCCGGTCGTGCAGCGACCCGAGACGCACACCTCGGTGCCGTCGCACACGTTCCCGTTGTCGCAGTCTGAATCGCCCTTGCAGGGGGTGCACCCGGGAATTGGTGGTTGCTGGCAACCCAGCGTCGGATCGCAGGAGTCGACGGTGCAGGCG
>CAZLYE010000365.1:0-4514 GCA_964562865.1 uncultured Binatia bacterium (SeqCode)
GGCCGGGCCGGGGCCGCGTCCGGCGCTCCCGGTCCGGCGCGGCTCCACGACGCTGCTACCGGCGGGCGGCGCGTTCCCGCTCGGACAGGTCGCGCCGGACGCGGCCCCGGCCCTGCGCTCGGGTCGGCTACTGCCCCAGGCGGGCGCCGGCAAGTACTCCGAGGGCGTTCGCGACGTCGGAGGCAGCGGCTTTGGCGTCGGTGGCCTTGGCGCGGGCGCAGCGGACTGCGCCGCGCGACGTGGCGATCGTCACGCCTTCCGTCGTCATGGAGAGGACGGTGCCGGGGGGCGCGTCAGGCGTGTCGTCCTGGCGGTGGGAGTCGTAGAGGCGGAGGCGGGTGCCCTGCCAGGTGGTGTGAGCGCCGGGCTGCGGGTCGCAGCCGCGGATCAGGTCGTGCACCGTGTGCGCCGGGCGGGACCAGTCGATGGCCGCGTGCTCGTCGCGGCAGAGCGGGTCGTGGGTCGCGCGCGACTCGTCCTGCGGGATCCGGGGGGCGTCGCCCCGACGGATCGCGGCGACGGAGTCGAGGACGACCTGCACGCCGAGCGGGAAGAGCGTCTTGTAGTAGAGCGTCCCGGCCGTGTCGTCGGGGCCGACGCGGGCGGATCGCTGGAGGAGGATCGGGCCGGTGTCGACGCCGGCGTCGGGCCAGAAGACCGTGACGCCCGTCTCCGTCTCGCCGCGGATCAGCTGCCAGTTGATCGCGCTGCCGCCGCGGTAGCGCGGCAGGAGGGAGGGGTGGAAGCAGATGCTCGTCAGACGCGGGACGTGGAGCAGCGGTTCCGGCACGATCTGCGTGACGTAGGCGAGGACGCCGAGGTCCGCGCGCGCCTCCTCGAACGCACGCCGCGCCTCGGGTGTCTTGAGCGAGCGGAACTGGTGCACGGGGACGCCGCGCGCGACGCCAGCGGTCTTGAGCGGGTCGGGCTTCGGGCCCGCGTCCGGCGGGCACACGACCGCCGCGATCGTGTCCCCGGCGCCCTCGAGGCCGCGCAGCACCTCCTCCGCGAACGCGGCCTGGCCCACCAGGAGTATGCGCACGCCGGAGCCCTAGCGCTTCAGGTGCGCGGCGAGGAACTTCTTCAGGCGCTCCCACGCGTCCTTCGCGGAGCTCGCGTGGTAGGAGCCGCGCTCGTTGCAGAAGAACCCGTGGTCGGCGCCCGGATAGAGCACCGTCTCGACGCGCTTCCCGTGGCGCGCCGCCTGCGCCTCGAGCTCCTTCACCACGCTGATCGGGATGTAGGCGTCCTTGTCGCCGAAGAACGCGAGGACGGGGCTGCGGAGCTTCGAGGTCTTCTCGACCGGGAGGCCGCCGCCGTAGAATGGCGCGCTCGCCTTGATCTTGTCCGGCAGCTCGCACGCGGCGAGGTAGCTCACGCGTCCGCCCATGCAGAAGCCGGTGATCCCGATCCGGTCCGCACGCACGAACGGCTGCTTCTCCAGGTGGGCAATGGCGCTGCGCAGGTCGGCGACGACGTCGTCGTCCTTCAGCGACTGCATGAGCGCGATCGCCGCGGGGAGCTCGTCGTAGCCGACCGCGCGCCCCTTGCCGCCGCGCCAGTAGAGGTCCGGAGCGAGCGCCACGTATCCCTCGGCCGCGATGCGTCGCGCGAGGTCCTTGATGTGCGCGTTCAGGCCGAACGCCTCCTGGATGACGAGCACGGCCGGGGCCGGTCCGCCGTCCTTCGGGCGCGCAACGTACCCAGGCATCGTCCCGCCGGTCGCGGGCACCTCGACCATCTCGGTCTGCACGTCCATGGCGTCAGCAGATACAAGAGGCCCCCTTCGCTTTTCAATGCCTTACGGCGATCGCGGCGCGGCCGTTGACTCGTCCCTGCCGCGCGGCATAGCCTAAAACACCTTTTCGGGGGCACCGTGCGCCGCGAGAAATCGAATTACATCATCCAGTCCGTCTCGCACTCGCTCGACGTGCTCGAGCAGTTCTCCGGGGACGCCGAGGAGCTCGGCGTGACCGAGCTCTCGAAGCGGCTCCGGCTGCACAAGAACAACGTCTTCCGCCTGCTCGCGACGCTCGAGTCGCGCGGCTACATCGAGCAGAACCGCGCCACCGAGAACTACCGGCTGGGGATCCGCTGCCTGCAGCTCGGGCAGAGCTACGTCCAGCACATGGGGCTCCTCCGGCAGGCACGCCCCATCATGGCGGAGCTCGTCCGCCAGGTGCGGGAAACGACGTACGTCGCCGTGCTCCGCCGGGGCAGCGTCGTGCCGGTCGAGGTGATCGAGGCCGACCGTCCCGTGCGGATCGTGTCGCAGCTCGGCGAGGCCCTGCCGCTCCACGGCACCGCGGCGGGGAAGGCGTATCTCGCCTTCGAGCCCGAGGACGACCTCCGCGCCCTCCTGCCCGACGGCCTCGCGCGCTTCACCGACCGGACCGTCACCGACCGCCAGGCGCTCCTCCAGCAGCTCCGCAGCGTCGCGGCCAGCGGATACGCCGTCGATCTCGGCGAGCACGTGGAGGACATCCGCGCCGTCGCCGCCCCCGTCCGCGACTACGCGCGGAACGTCGTCGGCGCCCTCGCCGTCGCCGCCCCCGCCTTCCGGCTGACGCCCGAGCGCATCGAGAAGGAAGTCGCGCCGCTCGTCCTGAAGGCCGGCCGCGAGCTCTCGAGCCGCCTCGGTTTCGACGTCGGCGCCCGGCGCGAAGCCCAGGCCTGACGCCCCTCGCGGGGCCCGAGCGCGCACGCCGCTCGCCATTGACTTGGCGGGCGGCGGCTGTGTAATCCCATCCGCTGCAACGCACCATCAGGAGGAGAGCGGCGTGAAGATTCTCGTCACCGTGAAGCGCGTCCCGGACCCCGAGACGGTCATCAAGATCGGGGCCGACGGCGCCGGCATCGCCACCGACAACGTCAAATGGGTGATCAACCCCTTCGACGAGATCGCGATCGAAGAGGCCCTCCGCATCAAGGAGAAGATCGCGGGCACCGAGGTGGTGCTCGTCTCCATCGGGCAGAAGACCTCCCAGGAGCAGCTCCGCACCGGCCTCGCCATGGGCGCCGACCGGGCCGTCCTCGTGCTCACCGACCAGGGCCTCGAGCCGCTCGCGATCGCGCGCGTCCTGGCGAAGATCGTCGAGACGGAGAAGGCCGACCTCCTCGTCCTCGGGAAGCAGGCGATCGACGACGACTCGAACTGCGTCGGCCAGATGCTGGCCGAGCTGCTCGGGTGGCCGCAGGCCACCTTCGCGTCGAAGGTCGAGCTCGGCGGCGACCAGAAGTCGGCGCGGGTGACCCGCGAGGTCGACGGCGGCCTCGAGACCGTCGCCATCCCGCTCCCGGCCGTCGTGACGGCCGACCTCCGCCTGAACGAGCCACGGTACGCGTCGCTGCCGGGCATCATGAAGGCACGGAAGAAGGAGCTGAAGGAGATCCCCGTGGCCGACCTCGGCGTCGACGTCGCGCCGCGCCTGAAGGTCGTGAAGCTCGAGACGCCGCCCAAGCGCACCGGCGGCCGCAAGGTGGGATCCGTCCAGGATCTGGTGAAGGTGCTGCACGATGAAGCGAAGGTGATCTGAGCATGGGAAACGTCCTCGTCGTCGCCGAGCACCTCCACGGAAAGTTCCCGAAGACCACGCTGGTGAGCGTCGCGGCCGGCAAGCAGGCCGCCGGTCTGGCCGGAGGCAAGTGCGTCGCCGCCGTCCTCGGTCAGGGCATCGACGCGCTCGCGAGCGAGCTCGCCGAGTACGGCGTCGACGTCGTCGCCGTCGACGGCGCGCCCTTCGCCCACTACCTGGCCGACGCCTACACCGCCGCCATCGCCGACATCGCGAAGCGGAAGGACGCCGAGATCGTGATCGCGGCCGCGACGGCGGTCGGCAAGGACCTCCTGCCACGTGTGGCGGCGCGCCTCGGCGCCGGCATGGCGTCGGAGGTGACCGCGATCGTCGACGCGCGCACCTTCAAGCGCCCGATGTACGCCGGCAACGCCATCGCCACCGTGCAGGTGGAAGGTGCGCCGCGGGTCGTCTCCGTCCGGACCACCGCCTTCGACGCGGCGACCAAGAACGCGCAGAAGGGGACGGTCGAGAAGCTCGCTGTCACGCCCGCCGCGACCAGCACCCGGATGCAGTTCGTCGAGTTCGCGGAGACCAAGTCCGATCGCCCGGTCCTCACCGAGGCGCGGATCGTCTGCTCCGGCGGCCGAGGCCTCAAGAACGGCGAGAACTTCAAGATCTACCTCGAGCCGCTCTGCGACGCGCTCGGCGCGGCGATGGGCGCCAGCCGCGCCGCCGTCGACGCCGGCTTCGTCCCGAACGACCTGCAGGTCGGACAGACCGGCAAGGTGGTCGCCCCCACCCTCTACATCGCGGTGGGCATCTCGGGCGCGATCCAGCATCTCGCCGGGATGAAGGACTCGAAGGTCATCGTCGCCATCAACAAGGACGAGGAGGCGCCGATCTTCCAGATCGCCGACTACGGCCTCGTCGCCGACCTCTTCAAGGCCGTCCCCGAGCTGACGGAGGAAGTGAAGAAGCTCAAGTCGGCGTGAGGGG
>CAZLYE010000366.1:0-2698 GCA_964562865.1 uncultured Binatia bacterium (SeqCode)
ACGACCGCCGCGTGCGGACGCCTCATAGGCGGCGAGCGAGGGTCCCTCGCGCCCCGGACCGCGACGCGCGTCGGGGCGGGGCTCCGCGTCCTTCGTGGGTCACTCTCGCCATTCCTGGGTGCCGTTGAAGATCACGGCGCCGGGGCCGGGGAGGCCGGCGACCTGGTCGATCGTGCTGCTGCCCGTGCTCGCGATGCAGAAGGTGGCGACGAGCTTCGCGTCGGACGCGGTCTTCGGATAGGTCGGGTCGGGCCATGCGGGCGTCGCGACGACGGCGGTGCCCGTGCGGACGATCGCATGGTTCGGCTCGCCGCTGTTCGCGGCGGTCGGGAAGCACGGCGTGTGGTTCGCGTCGGAGCAGCACCACTGGTTCACGCCGCCCTTCGGGTCGGGCTGCCCGTCGCAGTCGACCGTGCATGCGGCGCTGAACGTGCCGCACTGGTCGTCCTTCGGCTGTCCGGGACACTTCCCGGTGCGGCTGTCCGTGCCGGTCGTGACCGGGAGGGTGATCGTGACGGTGCCCGTCTTGGAGCCCTGTTGGCCGCCCGGCGGGCAGTCGTTGGAGAGGGTGTACCTCTCGTTGATGCCGGCCGAGGCGTTCACCACCTGCACGGTGCCGCTCGTCGTGCAGTGCTGGCCCTGGTTCGGGCCGCTGTCGCAGGTTCCCGCCCCGCCGATCGCACCGGCGCTGCACTGCGGGCAGACCTGGTTGGCGCTCGTGTTGTAGATGTCGGCGAGGAGCACGATTGGCGTCGGCGCGCCGTTCACCACCGACTGGTACTCGCCCGTCTGGACGTTCACCGTCCCCTGCACGACCGGATCGCGGAAGCGGTTCACGACGCACACGGGGACGCCCGCGGCGAAGAGCGGCAGCGGGGGGCCGAAGGTGTCGGTGTTCGGCGTGCCCTTGCCCGTCGGCCCGCTCGCCGCGCAGACCGGGTTGGTCGACTCGTCGCAGCCGGTGAGGCAGAGGGACAGCGTCGCGCCGGCGATGACGGGGAAGTTGTGGGAGACGCCGGTGAAGCCCGTGTCGAGGTCGGTGCCCGTGCTCGCGACGGTGTAGACGACCTCGCTCGGCCCGCCCGCGCCGTTCGTGCAGCACTCCCCCTGGCAGGGAAGGTTCGGGACGCACTGGAGGACCATGAGGTCGGCGTCCCGCCGCGGCCTCGACGAGGCGAGCGTCACCATCCGGAGCCTCGCGCTCCCGGGCCGCCGGCCTCTCCGGTGGAGCTGGACCGGGACGTCCACGAGGGCCCCGCACGCCGAGCCGTCGAGCGGAGGCGAATGCAGACCGAGCCGCGCCGCCAGACCGAGCGGGCGCATGGCCGCGAGCGGCGTCGGCGGGAAGGGCGGCGTGCACGCCGGCGCGAGGTCGGTCTGGTTCGCGCAGAGGGCGACGCGGAACGTGCACACGCCGTTCACCGCGCCGTCGTGGTCGCAGGCGGGGTCGCCGTCCATGCAGCGGACCGTCTGCGGCGCGGCGACGGACGCGACGCCGTCGACCTCGAACTCGCCGTAGCAGTCGGTCGCGGGGCTCCCGCCACCCGGCACGCGGACCGCGAGCGCCTGGGAAGCGACGGCCCAGGCGAGCAGCACCCCGGCGACGAAGATCGAGCGCCTTCTTGCTTGCGCGTTCGTCATTGTGACCTCCCGTCCGCGGCAGAGCGCGTAAAATACGATGCGCGCAAGTGGGGGGATGGTCGGGGCTCGCGCGGGGTCCCCGGTTGACGCTCCCCGGGGCCGCCGGTACAAGCGCCGCAGACCCGCACCGCATCGCAGGCACAAGGAGGCCCCATGCTGCTCGCCGCGACGGCCCTCGCCGTCCTCGTGCTCGCCGGCCTCGCCGGCCACCTTCTCCGGCGCGCCGCCCGCGATGCCGGCGACATCGCGCCGCTCGCGACCGTGCCGACCGTGCCGCGCGACGTCACCCCGGCCGTGCTCTGCCGCACCGTGCGCGTCTACTTCATCAAGCCGTCCAAGTACGACGACCGCGGACGCGTCGCGTACTTCTGGAAGGGCGTGCTGCCGAACAACACGCTCACCGTGCTCGCCGCGCTGAACGACTCCTACAACCGCTTCCGCGGCGACGACGGCGTCTACGTCGAGACCGTCATCTGGGACGAGCAGGTCGACGGACCGATCCTCCCTGCCACGATCCGCGCGATCCAGGAGAAGGCCCTCGAGGACGGGGTCGAGGCGGTGATCGGGCTCGCGGGCGTGCAGACGAACCAGTATCCGCGAGGGCGCGACCTGGCGCTCCAGTTCCGGCGGGCGGGGTTCACCGTCCTCTTCGGCGGCTTCCACGTGAGCGGGTATCCAGACTCGCGCGCCTTCCTCGAGAGCTGCGGCGTCACGACGGTCGTCGGCGAGGCGGAGACCATCTGGGGCGACATCCTCGACGACTACCTCGCCGGGACGCTCCGTCCGAGCTACAGCGTGACGGAGGGCATCCGCGCGAAGACCGGCGGCGGCGACATCACCGTGCCGCTCATCACCGAGGCGCAGCTCCCCGCGATCAGCGACCCGTACCTCCGCCGCTTCGCCTCGCCGAGCATGACCACCGTCGACACCTCTCGCGGGTGCCCGTTCACGTGCTCGTACTGCAGCGTGAAGAACGTGATGGGCCGGACGATGCGTGCCCGCGATCCGCAGGCCGTCGTCCGCTGGATCCGCGACGCGGGCCAGCGGCACGGCATCG
>CAZLYE010000367.1:0-11213 GCA_964562865.1 uncultured Binatia bacterium (SeqCode)
ATCTTGCCCTTGATGCGCGAGCCCACGGGATGGTTGATACGGACCATCTCCCACGGGTTCGGCTCGGTCTGCTTGAGCCCGAGCGAGACGCGGCGGTTGACGGCGTCGATGTCGAGGACCTGGACGTCCACCTCCTGCCCCACCTCGAGCACCTTCGACGGATGTGTCACGCGCTTCGTCCACGACATCTCGGAGACGTGGATGAGGCCCTCGACGCCGCGCTCGATCTCGACGAACGCGCCGTAGTCCGTGAGGCTCACGACCTTCCCGCGCACGCGCGCGTTCAGCGGGAGGCGCTCGGCGATCGTCGTCCACGGGTCCGGCATGATCTGCTTCATGCCGAGCGACACGCGTTCGCGCTCGGGATCGTACTTGAGGACGACCACCTTCACGCGATCGCCGACGTTCAGCACCTCGGACGGATGCCCGACGCGGCCCCACGACATGTCGGTCACGTGGAGGAGCCCGTCGATGCCGCCGAGGTCGACGAACGCGCCGTAGTCCGTGATGTTCTTGACCGTGCCCTCGAGGATCACGCCCTCCTCGAGGACCTTCAGGGTCTCGGACTTGAGCGCCGTCCGCTCGCGCTCGAGGACCGCGCGGCGGGAGACGACGACGTTGCCGCGCGAGCGGTTGAACTTGAGGATCGCGAAGCGGCCGCGCTGGCCGATGTAGCGATCGAGGTTCCGGGTGGGCCGGAGGTCGGCATGCGAGCCCGGGAGGAACGCGGGCACGCCGATGTCCACCTTCAGCCCCCCTTTGACCTTCCCGACGATCGTCCCCTCGACCGCGCCGTCGCGCTCGAACGCCTTCTCGATCTCGCGCCAGACCTTGAACTGCTCCGCCTTCTGGCGCGAGAGGACGATGTCACCGGATTCGGTGTCGCTCGCCTCGAAGTAGACGTCGACCTCGTCGCCCTCCTGCACCGTGAGGTCGCCCTCGCGGGTCATGAACTCGTGGATCGGGATGCTGCCCTCCGACTTGTAGCCGATGTCGATGGTGACGGCGTCGCGACCGATGAGGACCACCCGACCCGTGACGACCTCGCCCTGCTTCGGCTGCTTGAGACTCTGCTCGAAGAGGGAACCGAAGTCCTCCTCGGCGCCGATCTCGCGATCGGGCTGCTTCGTCATCTCGGGCATCAAAGTGGTACCCCCTCCGGGCGGGATTCGTGCGGAACGCAGGCGAACCGTCACTCTCTACTCCCGTCCCTCGGAGGATTCAAGGCCGAATGCAAAGGTTTCGCGTGCTTAGAGCGGCTCACGTCCTTCCGATGCCGCGCGCGCGTGCGACGCGCTCCATCAGGTCCACCACCTGGTCGAGGGAGAGCGGCGTCGTGTCGACCACGACCGCGTCGGCGGCCGGCCGGAGCGGCGAATGCGCGCGTCCGGCATCGCGGCGATCGCGCTCCGCGAGCTCCCGCGCGAGTGCGGGCTCGTCCACCGGCTCTCCCTGCGCACGCAGCTCGCCGGCGCGCCGTCGCGCCCGCGCCCCCGGCTCGGCGGTCAGGTAGAACTTGACGGCGGCGTCCGGGAAGACGACCGTCCCGATGTCGCGGCCCTCCATCACGATGTGGCCCACGGCCCCGAGCGCCCGCTGGAGCGCGACGAGACGCTCGCGCACCACCGGGACGGCGGAGACCCGGGAGGCCCACTCCCCCGCCTCGGGGCGCCGGATCGCCTCGGAGAGGTCGCGCCCGCCGGCGAGCACGCGCGTGCCCTCGGCCGCGAACAGGACGTCGAGATCGGACACCAGGGTGCCCAGGGCTGCGGCGTCGTCCGGGGCGATCCCGCGCTCCCGCGCGAGCACGCCGACCACGCGGTACATCGCCCCCGTGTCGACGTGCGCGAACCCGAGGCGCAGGGCGAGCCCGCGGCTCGCGCTCGACTTCCCCGCGCCCGCGGGGCCGTCGACCGCGACGACCGCCGGCGGCCTCACGCGCCCTCCACGCGCGCGCCGAGCTCGCCGAGGCGTGCGAAGAACCCCGGGAAGGAGACGTCCGCACATCCGGCGTCGCGGACCTCGACGCCGCCGTCGGCGACCAGGCCGGCGACGCCGAACGCCATCGCGATGCGATGATCACCGTGCGACTCGACGCGCGCACCGCGGAGCCGGCGGCCGCCGCTCCCGTGGATCACGAGCCCGTCGGGCGTCGTCGCGACGTCGACGCCGAGCAGGCGCAGCTGCTCGAGCGCCGCGATCCGGTCGCTCTCCTTCACGCGCAGCTCGCCGGCACCGGCGATCGCGGTCTCGCCCTCGGCGAGGGCGGCCGCGACGCACAGGATCGGGAGCTCGTCGATCGCTCCCGGCACCTCGGCCGGCGTGACGATCGTCCCGTGGAGCCGCCCGGAGCGCACGCGGAGTTCCGCCCGCGGCTCGCCCGCCACGTCGTGCGTGTCGACCACCTCGATCGGCGCACCCATCCGCCGGAGGATCGCGAGCGCGCCCGTGCGCGTCGGGTTGACGCCCACGTCGGAGAGGCGGAGGAGCGACCCCGGGACGACGAGCGCCGCGACGACGAGGAACGCCGCGGAGGAGACGTCGCCCGGCAGCGCGACGTCGGCCCCGGTGAGCCGCTGCCCGCCCTCGAGCTCGATCGAGCCCGCCCGCCGGACGACGCGCGCGCCGAGGTGCGCGAGGAGCCGCTCGGTGTGGTCGCGGCTCGGCAGCGGTTCGTGGACGCGCGTCGTGCCGCGCGCACGGAGGGCCGCGAGGAGGATCGCCGACTTCACCTGCGCGCTCGCCACGCGGAGCGTCCAGTCGATCCCGGCGAGCGCCCCACCCCGCACCGTGAGAGGCGGGCGGCCGCCCGTGGTCTCGACGACGCCGCCCATCGCGCGGAGCGGCTCGGCGACCCGCTCCATCGGCCGGCGGCGGAGCGACGCGTCGCCGTCGAGCACGACCGTCCCCGGACCGCCGGCGGCGAGCCCGGCCCCGAGGCGCATCGTCGTACCGGAGTTGCCGCAGTCGACGGCGACGGTGCCGGCGGCGCCGAGGGCGGCGCCTCGGCCCTCGATCGTGACCCGCTCGCCGTCTCGGTCGATGCGCGCCCCGAGCGTCCGCATCGCGCCGAGGGACGAGAGCACGTCGGCGCCGCCGGGGAAGCCGCTCACGCGCGTCGTCCCCTCGGCGAGCGCCCCGAGGATGAGCGCCCGGTGCGCGATCGACTTGTCGCCGGGCACGGTGAGCGTGCCCGAGAGGCCGGCGGACGGCGGGCCGACGCGCACGTCTCCCATCAGTCCGTCCGGTCGAGGCGCCGGCGCAGCTCACGCGCGTGCGCGAGCACCGTGTCGAGGCCCGCGGCGTCGCCGGCCGCGACGAGGCGCTCGAGGGTGGCGAGCGCCGCCCGGAACTCCGCGAGCGCGGCGCCGAGCGCCGGACGGTTCGCGAGCGCGACGTCCCGCCAGAGCTCCGCGGAGCTCCCGGCGATGCGGGTCGTGTCGCGGAACCCGGTGCCCGCGTAGTCGAGCGCCTGGCGGTCCCCGATGCGCGCCGTCCCGACCGCGCCGACGAGCGCGTAGGCGACGAGATGCGGGAGGTGCGACACGCGCGCGAGGAGCGCGTCGTGGTCGAGCGGCGGCATCTCCTCGACCCGCGCCCCGACGCCCTCCCAGAGGGTGCGGATCCGCGCGAGCGCCGCGCGGTCCGTCGACGGCGTCGGCGTGAGGATGCAGCGGCGGCCGCGGAAGAGCGCGGCGTCGGCGGCGCTGGCGCCCGACGCCTCGCTCCCGGCGATCGGGTGCGCGCCGACGACCGGGCCGGCACCCGCCCACCGGGCCTCGAGCGCCGCGACCAGCTCCGCCTTGACGCTCCCGACGTCGGTCAGGACGGCGCCCGCACGCGCGTGCGGGCGGAACGTCTCCGCGAGCGCCGCGCAGGCGCCGATGGGCGCCGCGAGGACGATCGCGTCCGCGCCGGCGACGGCGGCCGCCGGGTCGCGCGTCGTGCGGTCGACGAGCCCGCGGTCTCGCGCCACGCGGAGGTTCGCCTCGCCGCGCCCGAAGCCCACCACCTCGCCGGCGAGTCCGGCCTCGCGGACGGCGAGGGCCAGCGAGCCGCCGACGAGACCCACGCCGGCGATCGTCAGCCGCTCGAAGAGCCGCGTCATCCGAGCACCGCGCCGAGCGCGTCGACGAAGCGCTCGTTCTCCGCACGCGTCCCGACCGTGACGCGGACGTGCGCGGGGAAGCCGTAGACCTCCATCGGGCGGACGATGACGCCCCGGCGGAGGAGCGCCTGGTACACGCGTCCCCCGTCGCCCACGCGGACCAGCACGAAGTTGGCGGCGCTCGGGACGTGCTCGAGGCCGAGGCGGCGGAACGCCGCGACCAGGTACGCCATGCCCTCGCGGTTTGCGGCGAGCGTCCGGCGCACGTGCTCGTCGTCGTCGAGCGCCGCCAGCGCGCCGACGAGCGCGAGGGCGTTCACGTTGAAGGGCTGGCGGATCCGAGCGATTGCGTCGATCACCGCCGCCGACGCGACCCCGTAGCCGACGCGGAGGCCGGCGAGCCCGTAGAGCTTCGAGAAGGTGCGGAGCGACACCACCTCGACCGATCGGTCGCCGCGGCTCCGTATTGTGTCCGGATACTCCGGGTCCTCGACGTACTCGGCATAGGCGTCGTCCGCCACGACGATGACGTGCGGCGGCACGCGCCGGAGGAACGCCTCCCACGCGGCACGGCGGAAGATCGTGCCCGTCGGGTTGTTCGGGTTGGCGAGGAAGACGAGCCGCGTGCGCGGGCCGATCGCGGTGCCGATGGCGTCGAGGTCGTGCGTGAAGTCGCGGAGCGGGACGACGCGCGGCGTGCCGCCCGCCGCCTGCACGACGAGCTTGTAGATGACGAAGGCCTGGTCGGCCATGGTCGCCTCGTCACCGGGACGGAGGAACGCGCGCACCACGAGCTCGATGATCTCGTTCGAGCCGTTGCCGACGACGAGCTCCTCGACGCCGACGCCGAGCCGCGCGGCGAGCCGTCGCTTCAGATGGAAGGCCGAGCCGTCGGGATAGCGGTGCAGGTCCGCGAGCGCCGCCGTGACCGCCGCGAGTGCCTTCGGCGACGGGCCGAGGGGGTTCTCGTTGGAGGCGAGCTTGATGGAGTCCCGGATCCCGAGCTCGCGCTCGAGCTCGTCGATCGGCTTGCCCGGCGGATACGGCGCGAGCGTCCGGATCCACTCGGGGACGAGCGCTCGCGCGTCCATCAGTCCCTCGGCGTCTCCGCCGCCGCGGGCGCGTCCGGTGGCGGCGCGGCCGGGTACGAGCCGAGGACCTTCAGGCGGAGCGCCGCGCGCTCCACCTCGCCGAGCGCCCGCTGCACGCGCCGCTCGCGCCGGTGGCCCTTCAGGTCGAGGAAGAAGACGTACTCCCACGGCCGGCCGCGGAGCGGGCGCGACTCGATCTTGATGAGATCGATCCGGTGCGCGGCGAAGGGACGGAGCATCCGCGAGAGGATGCCCACCTCGTCCCGGACGGTGAAGAGGATCGAGGTCTTGTCGTCGCCGCTCGGCTGCGCGGCGTCGTGCGCCGAGAGCACGACGAAGCGCGTGAGGTTCCCGGGCTCGTCCTGGATCGACTCGGCGAGGACCGCGAGCGCGTACGCCTCCGCGGCGGCCTGCCCCGCGATGGCGGCGACGCCGGACTCGTCCCGCGCGCGCTCGGCGGCGCGGGCGTTGCTCGCCTCGGCGCCCGTCGGCACGCCCGGGAGGTGCTCGACGAGCCACTGCCGGCACTGTGCGAGCGCCTGCGGGTGCGCGATCACGCGCTTCACCCTCGCGACCGTGGTGCCGCGGCGCACGAGCAGGTTGTGCTGGATCGGCAGCGAGATCTCGGCGCAGATCCGGAGCGAGGAGTCCGCCAGCAGGTCGAGGGTGTGCGCGACCATCCCCTCGGTCGAGTTCTCGATCGGGACGACGCCGAGGTCGGCGCGCGCGTTCTCCACCTCGTGGAAGACCTCCGCGATGGACGGGACGGGCCGATAGTCGGCCGCGGCGCCGAACTGCTGGCGGGCGGCGACGTGCGTGAAGGTGCCCTCGGGGCCGAAGTACGCGATGCGGAGGCGCTGCTCGAGGCTCCGCGACGCCGAGATGATCTCGCGGAAGATCGCCCGGACGAGCGACTCGGGCAGCGGCCCGCCGCTCGCGCGCGCGAGGCGCGCGAGGACGCCCTTCTCGCGCGCCGGGGCGTACACGCCGGAGTTGCTCCGCGCCTTCTGCTCGGCGATCGCGAGGGCGAGCTCGGCGCGTCGGTTGAGGAGCCGCAGGAGCTGGTCGTCGACCCGGTCGATTTGCCGCCGGAGCGCGGGGATCGAGGCCTTGCGAACCATGCGGCGCTCGGCGCGTGGTCTATCGTGGGGTCTGGTCTTTTGCAAACTTGCGAATGAAACGCGCCGGGCGCGCAAGTCCACGCCGTCCGAGAAACACGCAGCTTTTCGCCGAGCGGAGAAGGCTGCGGGGCGCGGGGCGCCGACGGACGTGGAGGTGGACGGCTCACCGGCGCGTCCCTAGCAACCTAACCAACGCCGCACACGCGTCCCGAGGACGTTTGGCCTGCCCCTCAATTGCAGAAATTCTCTTGACGAGGACCGCCCGGGCGCGGGAGAAGGCGTCACGGCCGCTCGGCTGTACGGGCGCCCAACAAAGGAGGCGGAATGCAGCGACTTCGGCTGGCAGCTGGAATCATCGGGGCGGCGATGATCGCCCTGGCCCCATCGGCGATGGCGGGAGGGGTCAACGGCACGGGTACGGTCGGGACGTGCCCGACCACCGGGAAGATCTCGATCAAGCCCGGGTTGGTGAACGGCGGCACCTCCCCCGACACTCTGAAGATCGGGGCGAAGAACCCGAAGGGCGTGAACTGCTCCGGTGGAACCGGCGACGGCGCGCACGTCATCAGCGGGACATCCAAGGGCACGGGGTCGAACACGGCCAACGCTTGCGCCACCCTGAACGGAACTCAGTCGTCCAACATCATGCTCACGGTGAAGTGGAAGACCGACAACGGCACCAAGCTCAACCCGTCGACGCTCTCCCTCACGAGCCAGACTGGGGGGATCTCTCCTAATGTCCACGGCCAGTTCGACGTGACCGGGACGGTGACCGCCGGGTCGTTCACGGGCGACAACGTCTCCGCGCACATCGAGACCGACCAGGATCTCGTCGAGGTAGCCAATGCGTGCGCCGGCAAGGGCTTGAAGAAGATCAGCTTCGGCTCCAAGCCCAGCAAGGACGACGGTAAGGAAGGCAGCGGCTCGGTCAGCATCACCCCCTGACGAAACCCACGAGAGCGGGGCGCCTGCGCCCCGCTCTCGCTCGTCCGCCAGGCGTTCCAGGCGGGCGATCACGCCGGCGCGTCGAGCGCCCCCGGGCCGGCCGCGACGAACTCGTCGACGAGCGTCGTGATCGCCGCCCGGTCGCACTCCGGGTGCTGCCACACGACGTCCGGCTCGCGCCGGAACCACGTCCGCTGGCGCTTGGCGAAGCGCCGGGTGGCGCGCACGGTCGCGGCGAGCGCCGTCTCGAGGTCGCTCTCGCCGGCGACGCACGCGAGCATCTCGCGGTAGCCAACGGCGTCGACGGCGACGCCGCGGGCGTGGAGACGGCGCACCTCGTCGACGAAGCCGTCCGCCACCATGGCCCGCGCGCGCGCGGCGATCCGCTCGTCGAGCTCCGCGACCGGGCGGGCGAGGCCGAGCAGGAGCGCGTCGTAGGGGCGCTCGCCGAAGCCGTGCTCCGCCTGCCAGCGCGAGAGGGGGACGCCCGTCGCGAGCGCCACCTCGAGCGCGCGGACCACCCGGGCGGCGTCGCGGGGCGCCAGGCGCCCGGCGGACGCGGGATCGACGGCGGCGAGCTCGGCGTGGAGCGCGGGCGTCCCCAGCTCGGCGGCACGGCGCTCGAGGGTCGCGCGGAGGGCGGGTACGCGCGGCGGCGCCGCGCAGAGACCGCGCAGGAGGACGCGGACCCAGAGGCCCGTGCCCCCGACGACGAGCGGCACGCGTCCACGGGCGGCGACGTCCCCGATCGCGCGGCCGGCCGCCGCGCGGAAGCGGGCGGCGTCGAAGCGCTCGCCCGGCTCGACCAGGTCGAGACAGTGATGGGGCACGCGCGCGCGCTCGGCGCGCGTCGGCTTCGCGGTGCCGACGTCGAGCCCGCGGTAGACCTGCCGCGAGTCGGCCGAGACGATCTCGCCGCCGAGGCGCTCGGCGACCTCCAGGCCGAGCGCGCTCTTCCCGCTCGCCGTCGGGCCGACGAGGCAGACGATCCGGGGACGGGTCATCGCCGGAAGAACGCCTCGATCTGCGCGCGGCCGAGCTCCGTCGCGACCGGGCGCCCGTGCGGGCAGTGCGCCGACACCTCGACGCCGTCCATCGACGCGAGGAGCGCGTCGACCTCCGCCCGGTCGAGACGCTGCCCGACCCGGACCACGCCGTGGCAGGCGATGGTCGCGAGCGCGGCGTCGGCCGCGCGCTCGCCGGCGGCGCTCGCGCCGTCCTCGAGGAGCTCGGCGGCGATCGCGCGGAGGAGCGCGCCGGCGTCGCGTCCGCGGAGAAGACGCGGCGTCGTGCGGAGGAGAAAGGTCCGGTCGCCGAACGGCTCGCCCTCGAGCCCGGCCATCGCGAGCGCGTCGGCGTGCTCCGCGAGCACGGCGGCCTCCGCGGCGGACAGCTCGATCGTCTCCGGCACGAGGAGCGGGTCGCGCGCGATCGCGCCCGCGCGCCGCTCGGCCCGCAGGCGCTCGAAGACGACCCGCTCGTGGGCCGCATGCTGGTCGATCAGCACGACGCGTCCTTCGCCCTCGCAGAGGAGGTAGCCGTCGAAGATCTGGCCGACGAAGCGGAGCGAGGCAAATCCCTGCGGCGCCGGCGCCCAGAGCAGCCCTGGCTGGTGGGCGGCCGCGGGCTCGGGTGACGGGCCGGCCGCGACGTACGCCGGCGCCCCCTCCCCGACCCCGGCTGGACGCGCGAGCGGCACGGTCGGGGCCGGCGCCAGCGCCGTCGCGAGACGGCCGCGGACCGCCGGCGCGATCAGCTGATGGACGGCCTGGGGTCGGCGGAAGCGCACCTCGAGCTTCGCGGGATGGACGTTCACGTCGACCTCGCCCGGTGGGACGCCGACGAAGAGGACGGCGATCGGATAGCGGCCGCGGAGGAGGAGCGACTCGTAGCCGTCGAGCACGGCGCGGAGGAGGAGCCGATCGCGCACCCAGCGCGCCTCGCCGTGGCCGCCGACGCGCACGTACGTCCAGACGAGGCGCGCGCTGCTCACCGTCTCGCTCGGCGGCGCGAGGAAGCCGGCAAGGACCCAGCCGCCCGCCGTCGCGTCGACAGGGGTCAGCGCGGCGGCGCGCGTGCGACCCAGCACCTGGACGAGCCGTTGCCGCGGCTCGCCGACGGGCGGGAGGCCGAGCACCTCGCGCCCGTCGTGCTCGAGGCGGAAGCCCACCCCGGGAGTTGCGACCGCGATGCGCGTCAGCGTGTCGACCACGTGCCCGACCTCAGTGCCTGCCGCGCGGAGGAACTTCCGGCGGGCCGGGGTCTCGGCGAAGAGATCGCGCACCTCGACGTTCGTGCCCGGCGCGGCGCCCGCGGCCCCCGCGGGCCGCGCGCCGCCGGCGTCGGCCTCGACGGCGACGCCGCTCGCGTCGGCGCCCCGCCGCGTGACGAGCCGGACGCGGCCGACGGCCGCGATGCTCGGCAGCGCCTCCCCGCGGAAGCCGAGCGTGGCGACCGTCGCGAGGTCCTCCGCGCGCGTGAGCTTGCTGGTCGCGTGTCGCGCGAACGCGACCAGGGCATCGTCGGGCGCCATCCCCTCCCCGTCGTCCCGCACCGCGATCAGCTCGAGCCCCCCGGCGGCGAGCCGGACGTCGACGTGTCGTGCGCCCGCGTCGAGGGCGTTCTCCACGAGCTCCTTCACGACGGACGCCGGGCGCTCGATCACCTCGCCCGCCGCGATCTGGCCCTGGACGGCGGGCGGGAGGATCGCGATCTTCGCCATGGGCTCTAGCGGGATGCGGGCAGACGGGTGCCGGTGGACGGGGGCACGATCGGGGGTCCCCCGCGCCCGCGCCCCCGTGCGCAGCGTCCGCTGCCTGGCCGCATCAGTTAGAGCACGTAGCGCGGGTCCTTCCGCGCGAGCCAGGCCTCGGCTTCCTCGCGGCCTGTCTCGAATCCGGGGCGGCCCATGAGGCCGTAGGCGAGACGCTTGCCTTCCTCGACGCCGGGTTGGCCGAAGGGGTCGATGTCGGCGAGCGTGGCGGTGGCGACCGTGGCGGTCTCGAGGAGGTAGAGGATCTGGCCGAGGGTGAACGCGTTCACGACGGGCAGCGTGAGCGTCGCGCTCGGGCGGCCGCGCTTCGCGAGCGCCAGCTCGGTCGCGCGCTGCTCGGCGTTCAGCAGCTCGGGGAGCGAGTGGCCGCCCAGGTACCCGACGCCCTCGAGGTCCTGGTACGTCGTCGGGAGGTCGACGGTCGCGCCGTGGTCCTCGACGCGGAGAAAGAGGACGACCTTGTCGCGCGGACCCTCCACCCAGAGCTGCAGCTGCGAGTGCTGGTCGGCCGCCCCGAGGGCGCGGATCGGCGTCTGACCCCACTCGACGGTTCGCCCGCCGAGGTCCTTCGCCTTGCCGAGGCTCTCCGCCCAGAGCTGGCAGAACCAGTCGGCGGTGGTCGCGAGCCGCTCGCAGTACGCCATGAGGACGACGATGGCCTTCCGCCGGCGGGTCGCGAGCGCCCAGAGTGCCCCCGCGAGCGCGAGCGCCGGGTCCGCAGCGGCCGACGGCGCGGCCTTGCTGCGCTCGTCCATGTGCGCGGCGCCGGCGAGGAGCTCCTCGACGTCGATCCCCGCGGCGGCCGCGGGAAAGAGGCCGACCGGCGTCAGGACGGAGAACCGGCCGCCGACGCCGGCCGGGATGGAGAGCGCGCGGAAGCCCTCGTCGTTCACGATCTGGCGGAGCGCGCCGCCCTTCGCGTCGGTCGTGACGACGAGGTGGCGCTTGTAGTCGACGGCGCCGAGCTCGCGCAGCAGGCGGTCGCGCACGACGAGGAACTGCGCCATCGTCTCCGCCGTCTCCCCGGACTTGCTGACCACGTCGAAGAGCGTCCGCTTGAGGTCCAGCCCGCCGAGCAGCTCGCCGAACGCGTCGGGGTCGATCGAGTCGGCGACGACGACCTGGAGGCCGGCGTCCTTCTCCGCCAGCGCGTCGATCAGCGCCCGGGGACCGAG
>CAZLYE010000368.1:0-5923 GCA_964562865.1 uncultured Binatia bacterium (SeqCode)
GCACCGTGGAGCTCTGGCTCCCGCTGCCGCGCGAGGAGGACCAGTCCGTGCTCGCGCTCGCGCTCGCGGGGAGCGGCCATCCTGCCGTCGTCGCGCTGTTCGGCTCCGGCGATCGCGCCGCGTACCTCCGCGTCGAGCGGCCCGCCGGCGTCGTGACGCTCACCGAGACCGCGACGGTGCGGCGGCGCGAGGTCCGCGCGACTCCGTCCGCCAGCTCCGCGCGGCTCGCCGACGTGGACCTCGCGGCGTACGCGCCCGAGCTCGGCGAGAACGGGGTCATCCGCATCAACGACGAGGTGCGCGCGATCGCGCGGCGCGAGACGCGCGGCAAGACGACCGTCGTCGCGCAGGCGCGAGCGCTCTACGACTGGGTCTACGACCACATGCAGTACGACAAGACCGTCCCCGGGTGGGGGCTCGGCGACATCGCGTACTGCCTCAAGGTCGGGAAGGGCAACTGCACCGACTTCCACACGCTCTTCATCGCGCTGGCGCGCGCGAGCGGAATCCCGGCACGATGGAACATCGGGTTCCCGCTCGCCTACGGCGACGGGAAGGACGGTGCTGCCCCGCAGCAGGTTGCCGGGTACCACTGCTGGGCGGAGTTCTACGCCCCCGGCGCCGGCTGGGTGCCCGTCGACATCTCCGAGGCGCGGAAGCACCCCGAGCTGAAGGACTACTTCTTCGGCGGGCTCTCGGGGAACCGGATCCTCTTCACGCGCGGGCGCGACCTCGTCCTCGACCCGGGCAGCGACGGCAAGCGGCTCAACTACTTCGTCTATCCACTCGCGCGCGCGGACGGGAAAGACCTCGAAGGGGTCGAGTGGACGTTCCGCTACGTCGACGCCGGCGAGGGGACGTGAGCCGCGCTCAGCGCTCCACCGGAAGCGAGCGCTCGAGGGACCCGTCCTCGCCGGTGCTCCGGTAGACGTTCAGCGCGTGGCCCTCGATCCAGTCGATCTCCGCGTTGAGCGCCGCGGCCGCTCCAGCCGCAAGTTCGGGCGGGAGTTCCGGCGCCAGGGCGGCCTCGTAGATCCGGGGCGCGGGCAGGTAGGGGCCGATCCGGACGCGAAACCACCCCTTGGACGCGCCGCTGGCGTCCCGGACCGTCGCCTCGTAGGTCCCGCGCACGTCGAGGACGGTCTCGGAGACGCGGCTGAGGGCCGGGGGACCCCCGCCGGCACCCTTTCGCGCGAACAGATCCGTCCGGAAGGCGGGGGCCCCGGCAGGCCCGAGCGCGAGACGGATCGCCCCGTCCTGCCAGGACGGCGTCACGTCGCCGACGAGCGCGGAGGCCTCGGACGCCGTTCGCCGGACGACCACCTGGCTCCCGGCCACCCACATGGCAGCGACCTTATCGCCGCCGACGTCGAGGACGAACGCCGGCGCCCCCGGCCTCCGGAGCCAGCTCGCAGGCCCGAGCCGGCCCGCCCGGCCGCGCTCGAAGCGATCGACGACCAGGACGACGTGCTCCTGATGCGCGGCGAAGGTGGCGGCGGGGTCCACCTCGACGGGGCGCTGGATGGCCGCGCAGCCGGCCGCGAGGGTGCCGGCGAGGAGGAGGAGGACGTCAGCCCGGGGGGGCCTCATGGCCGCGCGGGACAAGAGCAGGACTTCGGATCGTTCACAAGCGCTCAAAAGAATTTCACCCGTCCGTAACAGCCACGCTACCTCCGGATGCCATCTATCGGTCACGCGATGGCCGAGGCTTCGGGTGCTTTTGGGTGTTACGGGCGGCAGCAGACCGGCCCCCGCGAGTGGACCGCGTCCTTTCTCGCCTCGACCACGATCTACGTGGCCGTGGGCGTACTCGCAGTCACGCTCGGCTCGGCGGCGAAGAAGGTCGCCAAGGCGGTCTCCGTCGACGTCAAGTTCGTCGAGAAGGTCGTCAACGAGCCGCCCCCGCCTCCCCAGCCCGTCGTCGAGCTGAAGCCGCAGGCGCCCGCCGCCGCGGCCCCGGTCGTCCGGCCGGACCAGAAGATCCGCCACCTCGACAAGCCGCCGCCGCCGAAGGAGATGGTCGCGCCGAAGGCGATGCCCGAGAACGCGCCGCGCGAGGCGGACCCGAGCGAGGACAAGGGCGTCGCGGTCTACGGTGAGGATGGGAAGGGCGACCCTGCCGGCCTCGAGGGCGGCGTCACACAGGGCGGCGTCGTTGGCGGACAGGTGGGCGGGGCCATCGCGCTGCCCGAGGACGCGATCGCGCCGATGCCGGCCAAGACGAACGCGATCCCGCCCTACCCGCAGGAAGCGCGCGACGCCGGCAGGACGGGCATGGTGATCCTCAAGCTGATCGTCCTGGCCGACGGCAGCGTGGGGAACGTGCAGGTCCTGCGCGGCGAGGAACCCTTCGTCAGCGCGGCGCTCAGCACGGTCAAGCAGTGGAAGTACGAGCCCGCCCGCTACAAGGGGCAGGCGATCACCGTCTATCGGATCGTCCAGATCCCGTTCAAGCTCACCGCCTAGCCGAAGGGAAAACCCGCATGACGTTTGGTCTCTCGGAGATGCTGCACACGATGGGGCTGCCGGCGAAGATCGTCGGCGCCTTCCTCCTGGCGATGGGGCTCGCCTCGCTGACGACGTTCATCGAGCGGTTGATCTCGCTCCGCCGCTCGCGGGCCGCGTCGCGCGAGTTCGCCGCCGAGGCCGGGGAGGCCCTGAAGGAGGGCCGCGTCGAGACCGTGATCGCCGAGGCGGTGAAGCATCCGCGGGGGCATCTCCCGCGTCTCGTGCAGTCGGGTCTCAGCTTCTACGCGCAGGCGCGCAGCACCGCGTCGGACGACCGGGGGCTCTCGGCCGCGGAGGCCACGCGGCGCCACCTCGAGCGGTACCTCGAGGAGCTCGGGGCCGATCTGCGGCGCGGGATGCCGGTGCTCGCCTCGGTCGGCTCCGTCGCCCCGTTCGTTGGGCTTCTCGGGACCGTGGTCGGCATCATCTCCGCGTTCCAGGGCATCGCGTCGAGCGGATCGGGAGGGCTCTCGTCGGTGGCGGCCGGCATCAGCGAGGCGCTCGTCGAGACGGCGCTCGGGCTCGCGGTCGCGATCCCGGCCGTGCTCGCGTTCAACTATCTCTCGAGCGCCATCGCCGGCGACGAGCGCGCGCTCGCGACGGCGGCGGGAGAGCTCTCGGACACGATCGAGGGCTGGGGAGAGACCGAGCCGGGGGAAGTGCGACGTGAGCGGGTGGCGTAAGCGAAGTCCGGCCGGCGACGTCCGGCCGGACATGAACGTCACACCGCTCGTCGACGTCGTCCTCGTCCTGCTCATCATCTTCATGGTCGTCGCCCCGCGCCTCGACCAGGACGTGCAGGTCGAACTGCCGGGGATCTTCAATCCCGATCCCGATGTAGAATCGAGCGCGGACCCGCTCAAGGTCTCCGTCGCGAAGGTGGGCGAGTACTACATCGACGAGCACAAGTACGATCTCGACGGGGCGATCGAGCAGCTGAGCAACGCCCACGCCGCCGATCCGCTCCGCCGGCTCGTCCTGCGCGCCGATGCCCGCCTCCACTACGGCGACGTGCGGGAGCTCTTCTCACGGTCGCAGCAGGTGGGGTTTCCGGGCATCGCCCTGATGGTGGGCGAGCGGCGGAAGATCGCCGATTCGTCCCGGCATCCGGAGGGCTGAGCGATGGCGATGACGGTCGGTGGCGGAGGAGGGGACCGTCGCCCAGCGCCCCAGATGAACGTCACCCCGCTCGTCGACGTGGTCCTCGTCCTCCTGATCATCTTCATGGTCATCACCCCGCTCCTCGCGAAGAACTTCTGGGTGCACCTCCCGAAGCAGGACAAGGAGGAGGTCACTCGCCAGGAGGCGGACTCCGACCCGACCCCTCCGCTCGTCCTCCACGTCGGGCCCAATCGCTCGATCGCGGTGAACGGGAGCCAGATCCCGTTCGAGGAGCTGAGCGGTCGCCTCCGCCGGATGTTCGCCGCGCGCGACGACCACATCCTCTTCTTCGACGCGGCGGACGACGCCGAGTACGGCTTCACGGTCGAGGTGATGGACCAGGCGCGCGAGGGCGGCGCGGTCACGATCGCGACCCTCACGAGCGCCCTCGAGGCGCCCGCGGCCCCCGCACCGTCGCCAACGCCCTGAGGCCGGCGACACGACTTTAACGGGACCGACCGACCGAGCGTAACATCGGACGGCTAGGACGGCCGCCACTCGATGACCTGGCGGCGTCCCGAGGAGAGGGCTTCCGTGACCGTCGGTGCGGCGGCGCAACGATTCGTCGCCCTGGCGCATGCGATCGCCCATCGCTGGACGGCGGAGCGCGACACCCGGCTCGGGCAAAGCGAGCTCGAGGCCGCGCGGGCCTTCCTCGCCACCGTCGGGGTCGCGACCCGGGCGCTGCCCGACGGCTCGTTCGTCCTCGACGACGGCTCGCGTCGGACCGTGAGCGGGGCCCGGCTCTTCGTGCTCGCGGTCCGCCGTCTCGTCCGTGGTCCGCTCGAACCCCCCGTCGCGGTGGCGTTCCCTCCCGGTGGCGCGCGTTCTTCATCCCCTGCCGGCGCGATGTCGATCGCCGGAAGACAGTTCAGGCTCTAGACTGCATCCAGCTCGCCCTGCGCGGCTTCCGTGGGATTGCCCTGTCCCGCGCCGTGGGCCTAGCCTTCGAAGTGATGCGAACGCCTGCGCACGTGATGCTCGCCGGGATCGCGGCCATTCTCGCCGGGTGTGTGGTCCAGGCCCGGCAGCTCGACCTGAACAGCGCCCTGCCGGCCGAGCTCGCGAAGCTGCCGGGCATCAGCCCCGATCAGGTGGAGCGCATCGTCGCCGAACGCCCGTTCATGACCAAGGACGATCTCCTCAGACGGCGCCTCGTGAGCCGCGAGCAGTACGACGAGATCTCGCGCGACCTGTACGTCGGCCGGCCGGGCATCCCGGACTACCTCCAGTCCGTCCCGCCGATGCCGGACGTCGAGTAGCCGCGCTTCCGGCGTACGTCGAGAGCGGCCCGCGTCAGTAGGCGTACGACAGGCCGATCGAGACCGTGACGCCGCGGTTGTATCGGAGGTAGACGTTCCCGGCCTGGGTGAACAGGTACTTGCTGTCGAGCATGTTCTGGGCGGCGAGCTTGAGCGTCAGAGGGGTGCTGAAGATCTTCACGGGGAAGATGGCGACCGCGTCGAGCTGGTTCCGCGGCTCCTCGATGATGTCCGGGAGGAGGATGCCGATCGAGTCGATCCGGCGGCCGGCCCGGTTGTAGAGCACGCGGTAGGTGCCGAAGCGCGGGTGGGCGTACTCGAGGGTCCCGTTGAGGGTGTACTTCGCCTGACCCTGCAGCGCGCGGGTGTGCCCGCCGCCGGGCATGAAGTCGGCGTCGGTCTTGATCGACGGGACGACCGCGCGAGAGTTCACCCAGGAGTAGTTCACGAGCGCACTCAGGTTCTGCAGCCGGGGGCCGAGGAAGCCGAAGTCCTTGCGTCCCTCGATCTCGAACCCCTCGAGCGTGGCGCCGGGCTCCGCGTTGCGTACCGAGTCGACGAGGAAGGCCGAGAAATTGCGGGTCACACGCTCGATCGGACGATCCAGGGTCTTGTGGAAGAAGCTCACCGACGCGAGCTCGAGCGGGCTGAAGAACCACTCCCAGCGTAGGTCGACGTTCTCCTGGTTCGACTCGACGAGGTTCGGATCTCCGAGGAGCGGCCGCTGGAAACGGGGGCTTGGGTAGATCACCGGCGACAGCTCCCGGAACTCCGGCCGGGACACGGTACGGCTCCAGCTCGTCCGCACGTTCATATCCTCGCGGGGCGAGTAGATCAGGTTCACGCCGGGCAGGGGATCGAAGTTGTTCTTGATCGACTTGAACGGGCCGGCGCCGCTCGCGACGTTTCCCCCCTCGGCGAATCCGTTCAGCACGATGTAGGAGTACTCCGGCCGCACGCCGGCGCTCAGGCGGAGCGCGTCCTTCCAGAGG
>CAZLYE010000369.1:0-4608 GCA_964562865.1 uncultured Binatia bacterium (SeqCode)
AACGCCATCCACGGCCGCGCGCTCGAGCGGAAGCTCGTCGCCAAGGTCGAGAAGGTGCACCACCAGGTCGACACCGGTCGCGACGGCGGGCGGAAGGGCCTCAAGGCGCTCCGCCAGGCCGATCACGGGATCGCGGCATTCATCCTCGTGATCCAGTCGGCGGCGCACGCCGGGAAGCTCGACGCCGGGTTCGCCGAGAGCGTGGTCGGGGCCGCCAGCGACGCGAAGACGACGCTCGATCCGCTCCTCACCAACGCCGGCGCGCGCTCAGCAGCGTCGGTACATCGGTCCGCGCCGACGGACGGGATCGATGAGCGTCGGATCGTCCGGCTCCATCGTGTACCCCTTGGGGTGCGGTGGGCGCGCTTCCAGCCCGAGCGCCTCGACCACGCGGGGGTCGCGGTAGTAGCCCGAGTAGACGAGGAAGAGGAACGCCGGCAGGAAGAACTGGTCGGTCGCGGCGAACTCCTCGAGGACCTCCTTCGCCTGGGCCCGGGAGAGACCGGCGAATCCGGCGGGGCTTCGCTTGGCGGCGAGATCGGCGATCGCCGAGAGGCCGTATTCGAGGACCGGCCGGAACATCGGCGTCTGCTCGACGGTCCGCACGACGTGCGCCGCGAGGCCGAGCGTGCCGGCTCCGGGGAGGCGACCGTCGTCGCTCGGCGGGATGACGTCGTCGATCAGGCTCTCCAGGATCCGCTCCTGGAGCGCGGAGAGCGCGAAGGGCTCGTCGGGCATCTGCCGTCCCCTCAGTCGTCGAAGAGGTTCGCGAGGTTCTTCTTCATCGTATCGGCGATGTAGAGCGCCAGGGCCTGGATGGTGTTCGTCGGGTTCACCGCCGCCGCCGTGACGAAGATGCTGCCGTCGACGATGAAGAGGTTCCGGACGTCATGAGAGCGCCCCCACGGGTTCACGACGGACGTCTCCGGGTCGGTCCCCATGCGCGCCGTTCCCATGAGGTGCCAGCCCGCCACGCGGAGCGGCGCCTCGGCGATCGTCCTTCTTGCGCCGGCGGCCTCGAGCACCTCCCGGCCGCGCGCGACGCTGTGCGCGAGCATCTTCTCGCTGTTCTCGCTCAGGCGATACGTGACCTTCGGCGCGGGAATGCCGTCGGAGTCCCGGAGGTCGGGGTCGAGCGTCACGCAGTTCCCCGGCTCCGGCAGGTCCTCGCAGATGACGACCATCCCGGCCGTCCGGTCGAAGAGCTCGGCGTAGGCCCGATGGTGGTCGGCACCCCACGGGAGGCGCGCCGCCGACATGCCCCAGAGCGCCGTGTACACCGGCCCGAAGCCGCGCAGCATCTCGAAGGAGTACCCGCGGACGAAGCCGCGCGCCCGATCGGTGTCGTAGAACTCCTGGCTCATGATGCAGCAGCCGGTCGGGCCCTTGTAGCCCTCGAGCGGCTCCTCGAAGACGCCGGTCACCATCGCGTAGGGATGGAACATGAGGTTCTTCCCGACCAGGCCGCTCCGGTTGGCGTGCCCGTCCGGGAAGTGCCGCGAGCGCGAGTTGAGGAGGAGGCGCGGCGTGCCGATGCCGTTGCACGCGACCACCACGACCTCCGCCTTCTGTCGTCGCTCGACGCCCTCGGCGTCGTAGTAGATGACTCCGGTCGCCAGGCCGTCGTCGCCGACCGTGATCTCGCGCACGCGGCAGCGCGTCCGGAGCGTCACGCCGCGGCGGAGCGCGGGCGGCCAGTACGTGACGTCCGTGCTCCCCTTCGCGCCCTGCGGGCAGCCGACGAGGCAGGTGCCCGCGTTGACGCACGGCGCCCGCCCCTCGTGCTCGCGCGTGGCGATCGCGCTGTCCGACGGCCACCAGTGCCAGCCGAGGCGGTTGAAGCCGCGGGCGAGCGTGGTCCCGAGCTTGCCGAGCGGTACTGGCGGGAGCGGGGGCTCCTTCGGCGGGTACGCCGGGTCGCCGGCCAGCCCGGAGACGCCCATCATGCGGGCGTTCACGTTGTAGTACGGCTCGAGCCGCGCATAGTCGACGGGCCAGTCGTCGGCGACGCCGTCGAGCGTCTTCACGCGGAAGTCCGACGGGCGGAAGCGCGGGAAGTGCGCGGCGTAGAGGATCGTGCTGCCGCCGACCGCGTTGAACATCGAGACGGCGATCGGCGAGTCGCCGTCGTTCACCGGGTAGTCCTCCCGCCGGGCGCGCGTGTTCGGGCTGAAGTTGAAGTCCCCGACCTGTCTCACCTCCCAGTCGGTGGCGACGCCCGGGAGCTTCGCCGGGTCCATCCAGTCGCCCTGCTCGAGGCAGACGATGTTCATGCGGGTCTCCGCGAGGCTCCACGCTAGCGCGGCCCCGGACGCTCCGGCGCCGATGATGAGGACGTCCGCGGTGGTTTCGGGCATCGACGGGCTCTCCTCCTGCCCCGGTACCGGGCCGCGGCGGATTGTACGGGGTATTCACGCCTCAGCCTACAGGGGAAACGGGCCACAAAAGTGTTGGGAGGGCGGGGTCGCCGTGGTACGCTCCCTGACGGAGAGACATGTGATTGCTCGACGCCTGATCCTCTCGCTGCTGCTCGCCGGGGTGGGGACGCTTCTCGTCGCCCCCTCCACCCGCGCCGCGGGGACGCACGCGCAGGGGTCGGCGGACGAAGGCGACGACGCCGACGCCCCGGCGAAGGAGCCCGGCGCACACGAGCCGGGAGTACGCGATCCGGGGGTGCGCGAGCCGAGCGGGACGCGCTCCCCGGCGCAACCCCAGGTGAAGGTGGTGCTCCCGCCAGACAAGTCCACACCCGCGCCCAAGGACGACGTGGAGGACGATCCAGACCTGCGCGACGACACCGTGTCCAGCGAGGACCAAGATCCGGAGGGCGACTCGGTCACGGCGGCGCCCGAGGCGCAGGACGACGAGGCGGCGGACGCGCAGGACGGGTCGGATGACGCAGACGACGAGGCTGCGGACGATGACTGACGACCGACGCACCATCCCGGGATGCACCGGATTCGCGTTGCTCCTCGTGAGCGTGATGCTCGCGGCCTCCCCCGCGCTCGCCGTCTGCGGCCGGGACTGCCGGACGCTCTTCCGTGACAACTTCAGGGGCTGCAAGGCCACGTGCAAGCCCGGGGTCGCGGGGCGCCCCTGCAAGCAGTCGTGCGTGGCCCAACGCAAGTCGCGCATGACCGCGTGCCGGATCGCTGCGAGCCCGACACCGCCCGCGTGTGGACAGAACCCGGTGACGGGCAGCTTCACCTGCACGGAGGTTCTCGGCTTCAGCCAGACGGGCATGTGGTTCCTCCCCGTCGCCCAGGGTGGTGGAGGCACGTTCCTGCCGCTCGTCGGCGCCAGCGCCTGGCAGCTCCGCGCCGCGGCCAGCTCGGGCATCGAGTGGCAGGACCCGAACTTCCCGGGCTGGACGGACCCGTCGGACCTCTACTCGCCCTGCGCGACCAATTCGTCGAACCCCGACCGCGTGCTCCTCACGATCAGCGTGCCGAAGGGCCTGCCGACGCTCAACTCGTGGGTGACCGACATCCGCGCGGAGATCGCGACGATCCGCACGAAGTACTCGAACCTGCGCGAGATCATCCTGCAGCCGGTGGTCGGCGGACCGAACGGCAACGTGTGCTACTTCGGGGGAAACCAGGCGGACCCGGTCCACGCCTCCGAGATCCATCCGACCATCGACCAGGCGATCGCGCGCGTCGTCGGGGGCGATGTGGTGGCCGGCGACTCGCCCGACGTGCGGACCTGCGCGGACTACATGGACGACACGGGGCACCTGGTTCCGAGCGCGCGCCCCGCGATCGGCACGGAGATCGGTCAGTTCTACGCGAACTTCTCGCAGTGAGGCCGCGGGGTTCCGATCCCGGCCTCTCCGCGCTCGCGAGGTGACGTCGACGCCGAGAGCGTCGTGTCCGCCGTGTCGCACGAGCGTGACGATTTCGTTGCCCGCGTCCGCTTGACTCACACGCGCCGGCCCTTAGTGTGATCACGGGAGAAGGAGATCCGATGTCGCTCTCGTGGTGGTGGCTGGGTGTGGGTGCAGGGCTGGTCGCGGCCCTGGGCGGACTGCACTGGGTGGTGCTCGACGTGCTGCTGGACCTCGGCACGCGGCGCGCCGAGCGGTGGCGCGACGGGCGCACGGCGACCCCGGGCGTCGACCCGCTGCCGGAGAGCTGAACCCGGCGGACCCCCGCGCGCATGCTCGGCAGGGTCCTCATCCTCTCCGCCTCCGCAGGCGCCGGCCACATCCGGGCGGCACAGGCACTCGATCACGCGTTCACCGACGTCGGCGCGGCGCGCGAGGTCCATCACGTCGACACGCTCCAGTACACCAACAAGGTGTTCCGGACGCTCTACTCGAAGGCCTACATCGAGCTGGTGGACCGCGCGCCGGACGTGCTCGGCTGGCTCTACGACTGGCTCGACACGCCGTGGGAGAAGGAGCGGCGCCGGCTCGCGTGGGACAAGCTCAACACGCGTCCGTTCGTCCGCATGATCGAGAAGCACCGCCCGGACCTCGTCCTCTGCACCCACTTCCTGCCGGCCGAGATCATCTCGTGGCTGAAGGCGAAGGGGCGCCTCGCGTGCCCGCAGGCGATCGTCGTCACCGATTTCGACGTCCATGCGATGTGGCTCTGCCATCACTTC
>CAZLYE010000370.1:0-8181 GCA_964562865.1 uncultured Binatia bacterium (SeqCode)
CGGACTTGAGGACGTTGTCGGGCGCGTACTGCGACGCGCGCTCCGGGTGCTGGAACGCATCGAACACGCGATCGAGCGGCGCATCGATCTTGCTCACGAACTTGACGTGCCACGTGTCGCCCGACTTGGCGATGCTCTCCGAGACGATCTCCTTCGCGGGACCGTTCGCGGCCTGCTGAATTGCACGCCACTGGAGGAAGACGTACACGGCGACCGCGAGCACCACGACGGCGACGACCGCGAGGATTGCCTTCATGGCCCCGCCTCTTAGCCGATGCTACTCGGCCGATACAAGCGGCGCGGCGCGGGTGCCGCGAGCACCCGGAGCGCCGAGGCGATGATCCGGAGCGTGTCGACGGCGGGCCGGAAGTGGCTCACCCGCTCCGCGACCGGCGGGTAGTAGACGTCGACGGGGATCCCGACCAGCGGCACGCCGCGGCGCGCCGCGCGGAGCAGGACCTCGGTCTCGAAATCGTAGCGCGTGCCGCGGACGTCCAGGTCGAGCGTCGTCGCAACCGGGTAGATCCGGAAGCCGGACTGCGTGTCGGGCAGCGGGCGTCCCGCGATCAGGCGGAGCAGTCGATCCGCGATCCAGTTCCCGAACCGGTTGAGGCGGGCGATCGTGTGGCCGGCCTTCCGGCGGACGCCGACGACGATCGCGTGCGGGGCCGCGTCGGAGGCGGCGAGCAGGACGGGGATCTCGGAGGGCAGGTGCTGACCGTCGGCGTCGAGCGTGAGCGCGCGCCCGACGCCCGCCGCAGCGAGCGCGCGGAGCCCGGTCGCGAGCGCCGCGCCCTTCCCCGTGTTCTCCGCGTGCACGAGGGCCTCCGCGCCCGCGGCGCGCGCGCGCGCCGCGGTGTCGTCCGGGGAGCCGTCGTCCACCACGATGCCACGCGTCCGGTGGGCGCGCGCCCCCGACACCACGTCCGCGCCGCTCGCGGCCGCGCGGTACGCGGGCACGCGCGCGGCGCCGTCCCCGCGCGGCCGGAGGCCTCCTTCGGCGGGCTCGTGCGTGAGGCGGTCCTAGTGGGTCGGTCGGGCGCGGTCAAGGTCGCCGCCCGCCGCGTTTGACGGATGCCGGTCCGTTCGACTATCGGCGCGTCCCGGATGCATCGCGGCGCCTGGACACTCCTCGTCGTCGGCGTGCTGCTCGCTGGCACGGGCGCACGCGCCGAGGAGCCGGCGCCGAAGGCCGGCTTCCTCCGGCAGAGCCCGGGCTACGCCCACCCGAGCGACATCGACGCGTGGCGGAAGGACGAGCAGCGCGGCGGGCTCAAGCCCTACCCCGCCGCGCCGCCCGGGCACCCGAATCCGCCGGGCGGACTCCCGCAGTTCGGCGGCAGCGGCGCGACGTCGTTTGGCGGACCGGATCTCGGGATGCCGTTCACGGAGTGGAAGGCGCGCATGGAGAAGCAGCGTCCCGCCGTCGACGCGGCCGCCCGCCGCGACCTGGAGACGCGCTTTCGCCTCGACTGTCGCACCGATCCGCAAGCCGTCATGTCGCGGGGGAAGCCGCTGCCCGTCGGACCGACGGCGCGCCTGCCCGACGGCGTCGCGAGCTTCGAGGCCTACGCCGCCCTCACGCCGGACGAGATCCGCCGCCGCGGCGGGTTCCCGTACCGCCCGCTCGACCATCCACTCCAGTCGACGGCCCACATGCTCTTCCCGGCGCAGTGGACGCGCGTCCATCCCGAGCACGAGCGGTTCGACGTCGGGTTCGACGTCCCGGACTGCTACCTGCCCGAGTTCCCGCCTGCGCTCTACCTGACGACCCACCCCGAGCTGGGGGACGTCTCGCGCGGCGTCGAGATCACGTACGCCAACTACTTCGACATGTTCAACGGGGTCCTCACGCCCGAGCAGCTCGACGGGCTCCGCCTCCTCGTCACGCCCTTCCAGACGACGTGGTTCAACGTGACGCACCACCGCGTGACCGCGGAGCCCTCGCAGGGGGTCGCCTGCTTCTCGTGCCACGTGAACGGGCACACCAACGGCGCCGTCGAGCTCGCGCCCGACTCGCGGCCGAACTACGCGCGCCTGCGCGTCGACACGCCGAGCATGCGCGGCAACTACGCCGAGCTCCTGTTCTCATCGAAGCGCTCGATCCGCACCATGGACCACTTCGCCGAGGTCGAGGAGTACTTCGACGGCGACACCACCATGCTCGCGGCGATCGGCGGCCGCGACCTGCAGAAGGCGAACACGAACCACATGGGGGACATGAACGCGATCATCGACTTCCCCCCGGCGCCGAAGCTCGACGTGCTGAACCGCCTGATCCCGGCGCAGGCGTCGCCCGAGGAGCTCCGCGGCGAGGCGCTCTTCCACGGCAAGGCCGAGTGCGCGGCCTGCCATCCCGCGGCGCAGCACTTCACCGACCAGACGATGCACGATCTCCGGGTCGAGCGCTTCTACGACGGCCGCCCCGAGGGCCCGGTGAAGACGTTCCCGCTCCGCGGCATCAAGGACTCGCCCCCGTACCTGCACGACGGACGCCTCCTGACGCTCGAGGACACGGTCGAGTTCTTCAACCTCGTCCTCGAGACGCACCTCGGCGCCGCTGAGAAGCACGACCTGGTCGCGTACCTCCGCTGCCTCTGATCAGGAGGCCGACGCGAGCGCCGACTCCGCGGGCGGCGCGAGCAGCCAGTCCGTCACTCCCACGCGCACGTAGGTCGCGACGCGCCGGAGGTAGCGCGGCTCCGCGGCGAGCGTCCGCGCGAGCCCCCAGAGGACGTCGGGGCGGGTGTAGAAGGCGCGGTAGGCGAGCCGGAAGTATCGCTCGAGCACCTCGGCCGTGAGGCCCTTCGGCACGAACACCCAGTTCATCGCGTTCATGCGCTCCCAGTCCTCGTCGAACGCGCCGTGGTCGCGCACGGTCGGGTAGGACGGGGTCCCGGGGTACGGCGTGAACTTCGTGATCTGCACGAGGTCGAGCGGCGCCGTGCGGAGGAAGTCCACCGTCTCCGCGAGGCTGTCCTCGCCCTCCGTCGGGTGCGCCATCATCAGGAGGCCCTTCGTCCGGATGCCGGCCGCGCGGGTCTGCCGGAGCGTCTCCAGCATGCGGGGAATCCGCACCTCGTGCTTCACGACGTCGAGGATGCGCTGCGAGCCCGACTCGATCCCGTACGCGATCTGCCAGCATCCGGCGCGGCGCATGAGGCGCAGATGCTCACCGTCGAGCAGGTTCGGATGGCTGTTGCAGCTCCACGTGAAGCGGAACCCTTCGGCGAGGAAGCGCTCGCAGAGCTCGACGATCCGCCTCCGGCTGACGGTGAAGAGGTCGTCGTAGAAGAGCACGTGCCGCACGCCCATCCGCTCGAGCCGGCGGCAGAGGGCGACGACGTGGTCCACGCTGTGGAAGCGCCCCTTCCGGCCCGACGTCGAGCGGTCGCAGAACGTGCACGAGAAGGGACACCCGCGCGACGTCACGACGCTCGCGACCGGCGTCGCGCGGTAGTTGAAGACGTTCGGCTGGAAGTCGAGCGGGAAGTCGGGAACGAGGTCCCACGCGGGCTCGGGAAGCCGGTCGAGCTCGTCCCCGTCGAGGTAGGGGGCCGGCGGATTCGCGCGCACGCAGCCACCGTCGCGCCAGACGAGACCGGCGACGCTGCGTACGTCGGCGCCCTCGGCGAGCCGCGCGATCAGGTCCACGTAGGACCGCTCGCCCTCGCCCGCGATCCCGTAGTCGAAGCCCGCGAACGTCTCGAGCGTGCGCTCCGGGAGCGCGCTCACGTGCGGGCCGCCGACGGTCACGACGGCGCCGGGCACGAGCGCCTTCACCCGCGCGGCGATCCGCGCCGCGTTGTGGATGGAGATCGTGGTCGCCGAGATGCCGACGTGGTCGGGAGCGAGCCGCGCGACGCTCACCGCGACGTCCTCGACGGGCGTCCCCGTCCGCTTGCCGTCGACGATGTGGACCCGGTGGCCCCGCTCCCGCGCCACCGCCGCGAGGGTGAGCGTGCCGATGCCGGGGATCTCCTCCTCGCCCTCACGCACCCGGTCGCGGCGGCGGTCCCAGCAGACGTAGGGTGGCTCGACGAAGACGACGTGCCGAGGGCGCATCGTCGGCCCTATATCCGAAGGCGACCCGCCGCGGAAAGGCCGCTCGGCGTCAGCGCTCGGACGCCGCCCCGGGCGGCTCGGGCTCCTGTCTGGCGAGCGGGGGCAGCTGGGGTACGAGCGCGAAGTCGTACCGATCGCGGAATCCCATCGGACGCTTGAAGATGAGGGATATCCCGAGCGAGAAGTAGGCGCCGACCAGACGACCCGGCTTCACGCGCCTGGAGAGCTCGCCCTCCGCGGTCTCGTACCCCGCGAGCTCGAGCCGGTAGTGCTGCCGGCGCGAGAACGCCTCCCGGCTGACGCTGTACTCGACCGGCGTCTTCCCGACGAGACCGTCGTTGATCCAGACCGTGGCCCCGGGCGGTTGGCTCCGGATCAGGGTGCTCTCACCGCAGCCGGTGACCGTGAGAAGGAGGACCGCCAGGGCTCGACGGGTGGCGGGCATGTTGGATGGCAAGCTACCATGGCGCCTGGTCATCGGGTCAAGCGGCGAAGACCTCCCGCCGCCCTTGCCCGACGCGTTTCGTCCGTGCTACCCGCCCGCACGATCACGCTTGCCGGGGGGCACCATGCGACGATCCGACCGTCCGTTCCTCTTCCTCGCGTCCCTCGCCTTCCTCGTCTGGGGGTGCAGCGCGTCACGCCCGCAGGCGCCGTCCGCGTGGCAGGGACGAACGCTGTACACCTGCTGCACCCTGTCGTTCGACCTGGGGCGCTACGCCAGCGACGCGAACTACGAGTACCGCACGTACCGCGAGGCGATCATGCTGCCGGTCGGGACGCCCGTCCGAGTGACGGCAGACCACGGCGACATGATCGAGTTCGAGCCCGAGGGCATGGTCGACAGCTTCCGTCTCGCGTTCAAGTTCGGCAAGGCGCGGATCGCGGCGGGAGAGTGGTTCCGGTTGATCCTCGTCGAGCAGGATCCCCGCGGCGCGCTCGGTCGCATGCCCCCCGACACGGCGGCAGCAATCGCCCAGGGACGGCTGGCGACCGGCATGACCAAGCCGCAGGCGATCATGGCGCGCGGGTACCCGCCGTTCCACCGCACCGCCGGCGTCGAGGCGGACGAGTGGATGTACTACGCGTCACCCGGGATCGTCGATCGCGTCGTCTTCACCGACGGACGGATCGCGTCCGTGCGCCGCGAGGCGGCACCGAAGTAGCCGTACCGGCGTCGGGTGGGCGCCTCGCGCGCCCCCGACGCATCACGGCCGCTCGACGAGCCGCGGGAGCGCCGCAGCCAGCCGCTCCACGTCGGGCCCGAGCGAGCGATCCTCGACCAGCGGAAGCACCAGCTCGCGCACGCGGGCATGGAGCGCGCGCGTGCCGTCACCGAGATCCCCGGGACCGGTCAGATCGACCGCCTCGGCGACCGCGAGCAGCTCGATCGCGATCACCCGCCGCGCGTTCTCCGCGAGCCGCCGCGCCTGGCGCACCGCGACGGTGCCCATGCCGACCACGTCCTGGTTGTTGGCGTTCGTCGGCACGGAGCCGAGCGTCGCCGGATGCGCGAGCACGGCGTTCTCCGCAACCGTCGAGCTGGCGCAGTACTGGAGCCCCATGAGCCCGCTCCGCACGCCCGCCTGGTCGCGGATCAGAAACGGCGGGAGCCCCTGGTTGGTCGCGGGATCGAGGAGGCGTGCGAGGCGCCGCTCGGAGAAGAGCGCGACCTCGGCCAGCGCCACCTTCAGGTGATCCACCGCGAGCGCGACCGGCTGCCCGTGGAAGTTCCCCGCATGGACGACCGCGTCCTCCTCGGGGAAGAAGGTCGGGTTGTCGGTCACCGACTGGAGCTCGACCTCCACCACGTCGCGCACGTGGGCGACCGTCGCGCGCACGGCGCCGAGCACCTGTGGAACGCAGCGGAGGGTGTATGCGTCCTGCACGGGGGGCAGGCGGCCGTTCCCGGCGTCGGGACGCGGGGCGCCGTGGCGGACGCGCCGGCTCCCCGCGAGGAGCGCCCGGAGTCGCGCCGCCGACTCCTGCTGCCCGCGGTGCGGCCGCGCGGCGTGGACGCGCGCGTCGAACGCGTCCACGCTGCCTCCGAGTACCTCGATCACGAGCGCCGCCGCCGCCTCGGCCGCCGCGACGAGCATCTCGGCATCGACCACGAGGAGCGCGGCCTGCGCCGTCTCGCACGAGGTCCCATTCATGAGCGCGAGCGCCTCGCGGCCCTCGAGGACGACGGGCGGGATGCCGGCCCCCGCGAGCGCCTCGGCGGCCGGCCGGAGCACGCCGCGCCACTCGACGTCGCCCTCGCCCATGAGCCCGCGCGCCACGTGCGCCAGCTCGACCAGGTCGCCGCTCGCGCCGACGGAGCCCACCTCGGGGATCACGGGATGGACCCCGGCGTTCAGCATCGCGACCAGCGTGTCGACCACCACGGGCCGCACCGCGGAGCGTCCCTGCGCGAGGGAGAACGCGCGGACCGCCATCGTCGCGCGCACGACGTCCGCGGGGTGCGACGCGCCGAGCCCGCTCGCGTGGCTCCGGACGAGGTTCTGCTGGAAGCGCGCGGTGGCGGCCGAGGGCACCGGGCGCTCGCAGAGGGGCCCGCAGCCGGTGTTGAGGCCGTAGACGACGCGTCCCGACTGCGCCAGCGCGAGGAGCTGGCGGTGGCTCGCCTCGAGCCGCGGCCGCACGCCGTCGCCCAGCGCCACCGCCGCCCCATCCACGATCCGACGGAGCGCTTCGGGCGTGAGCGGCTCCGGCGGGGCGAGGACCACCACCTGCTCGTCGCCCCGCTGCGCGGGCGCGTACACGGAGCTTCGCTTAGCCGAAGGCCTCCGTGCACGCAAATCTCGGCGCGATCCGTCGGTCGCACGGGTCGTTTTCATTGAACGAGGTCGGGGAAGTTGCTAAGGGCCCCGAAACCGAATCTCCGGGAGGGAATACCATGGGTCGCGTGCTCGCGTGCGCCGTCGCCTTCGCCGTCCTCGCCACCACCGCCTGCAAGGGACCGTCGGTCCCGAATCCGCTGGTCGGCCAGACGCGCTACACCTGCTGCAACATGCACTACGAGAACCCCGAGATCAGCGACGTCAACTACCAGAAGGGGACGCTCATTCCGTTCGGGACGCGCGTCCAGATACTCGAGGTCAAGCGCAACAGCGTGAAGTTCCAGCCCGAGGGCCATCCGCCGATCGTTCTCATCAACAAGTACGGCAAAGACGTCCTGCCGCTCGACCAGCTCATGGAGCGCTACTTCCTCCCCTACGACCCGCACGCGAAGCTCGCCGCCGCCAAGCCCGCCGCCAGGGGCGCCAAGGGAAAGAACGCGCCCAAGGGGTCCGGCACGGCGGAGCAGCGGAAGCTCATCGAGCAGGCACAGATCGAGCCGGGCATGACGAGGGAGCAGGTCCTCATGGCGCTCGGCTATCCGCCGGCGCACCGCACCCCGTCGCTCGACGGCTCGACGTGGACCTACTGGCAGAACCACTGGGTGACCTTCGAGGTGTACTTCGACGGGGACAAGGTCGCGCGGGTGACGCGGTAGCGTTGGGCGCGCCGCGCGGCGACGCGGGGTCGCGGACTCCCCGCCTACCCGCGGGCGTCCTTGTTCTCGTGCTCGTCGCGGGGTGCGGGCGCGGGGTGTTGGCTCCCGAGGGAGATCTGCTCCGCGACGTGTTCGTACGGGGGTGTCCTTCGGTGCCGACCGTGGCGCTCACGTTCGACGACGGGCCGAACGGGCGGTGCACGGAGGCGGTGCTGGACGTGCTCCGCGACGCGGGGGTCCCGGCGACGTTCTTCGTGCTCGGCCGGAACGTCGCGACGGGGCGGAACGACGCGCTCCTCGCCCGCATGGTGCGCGAGGGGCACACGATCGGCGTGCACTCGGACCAGCACAGCGTGCGGAGGCTCTTCTTCCGCGACCTCACGAGGGACGACCTCCGCACCACCCGCCTCGCGGTCAAGGCGGCCCTGGTGCGCGCCGGCATCCCCGATCCTCCGCCGATCACGCTCTTCCGGCCGCCCTTCGGCTTCCTCACCGAGGCCGCCGCCCGCGGCGCGACCGACGCCGGCTTCCACATCGTCGAGTGGACCGTCTCGGTCGGCGACTGGCGGGAGGGCCGGAGCGGGGCCGACGTCGCGGAGACGGTCATGTCCCGCGTC
>CAZLYE010000371.1:0-5520 GCA_964562865.1 uncultured Binatia bacterium (SeqCode)
TCGCCGTGTGCGAGGACGCCGCCGACGAGCACGCCCGCGCCGCTGCGGCCACGATCCGCGCCATCCTCGCGGGGGAGCGCCGCGAGGACACGCTCCGCTATCCATGCTTCGGCCCCGCGGGACAGGGGGGCTGGTTCGAGATGCATGCGGTGTGGTCGTCGGGCCGCGGTGTCGTCCTCGCACACCATCCCATCGGTGCTGCGGCTCGCCTCGAGGACCTGCCCGTCGAGAATCTCTCCCTGCGCGAGGCGCTCGGGCGTGCCGACGCCTTCCAGGCGCTCGTCGGGGACAGCGAGGCGATGCGGCGGGTGCTCCACTGCATCGAGCAGGTCGCGCCTACCGACGCGACGGTCCTCGTCCTCGGCGAGACGGGCACGGGGAAGGAGCTCGTCGCGCGGGCGATCCACGCGCGCAGCGCGCGCTCGCGGCGCCCGCTGATCAAGGTGAACTGCGCCGCCCTCCCGAGCACACTGATCGAGAGCGAGCTCTTCGGGCACGAGCGCGGCGCCTTCACCGGGGCGCTCCAGCGAAAGATGGGCCGCTTCGAGCTGGCGAACGGCGGGACGATCTTCCTCGACGAGATCGGGGACCTCGCCCCCGAGCTGCAGGCGAAGCTCCTCCGCGTGCTGCAGGACGGCGAGTTCGAGCGGGTCGGCTCGCCGATCACGCTCAGAACCGACGCCCGGGTCATCGCCGCCACGAACCGCAACCTCCGGAGCGGGATCGAGACCGGCGCGTTTCGCGCCGACCTCTACTACCGGCTGATGGTCTTTCCGATCGAGCTGCCGCCGCTCAGGGAACGGCGGGAGGACATCCCTTCGCTCGTCTCCCACCTCGTCGCGAAGCACGAGGGCCGGATGCGACAGCGCGTCCGGCGGATCCCCCAGCCGGTCATGGGCATGCTCACGGCCTACCCGTGGCCGGGGAACGTCCGCGAGCTCGAGAACGTGATCGAGCGGGCGCTCATCCTCTCGACCGACGGCATCCTCCACGTGGAGGCCCTCGACCGGGGGTCCGCGCGCGTCGCGTTCGGTGCGCCGATCTCGGAGCGGCTCGATGACGCGGAGCGCGACCACATCGTTCGCGTGCTCGGCGAGTGCGGCTGGCGCGTCAAGGGGGCCGGCAGCGCCGCCGACCGCCTCGGCCTCAAGCCGAGCACGCTCCGCTCGCGGATGAAGAAGCTCGGTATCGTGCGCGCCGGCCGCGTGACCGCGAACGTCGGCCCGGAGATCCGCGTGCGCGGCGGCTCGCCGTCGACGTGACGATCGGCGCCGAGCGCCGGTAGCGGCACGCGACCGCGAACGCAGGCATCACGCGTCGCCGCACCGGGCAGTTGACTTCTGCCGTCGAATGCGGATCCCACATCGGCCGGTGGGGGGAAGGGAGGAGTGATCGTGGTGTCGCGGTGGGTCGTTGCGGCGGTCGTGTCGGTCGGACTCTGGGGGGCTCCGGTGGGCGCCGGGCGGGTGGAGGCGAAGGCCAAGCCGAAGCCGACCGCGTGCCCCGGCGGGGAGTGGGTGATTCCCGGGAGCGCGTTCGTCGGCGGTGGAGGGGGCCCCGAGACGATCGACATCGCGGGGCGGCAGGTGTCGCTCGGGAGCGGCTGCCCGGCGGTGACGGCGCGCCGGATCGTGTCCCGCCGGAAGACGAGCCTGCGTGCGCACTGGCGGACGTGCGGGACCGAGCGCGGCGGCGCGCTGACGGTCAGCCTCGACGCGGCCACCTGCGAGTCCCTGGGCGGCGTGTTCAAGCCGCGGAAGGGCAAGCCGCACCGGTTCCACGACATCCCCGTCCAGGTGCCTGCGGGCTCCTTCGGCAAGGCCGGGGGCACGCCGCCGCCCGGCTTCGCGCTCGTGACGAAGGACGAGTTCGACGGGATGACGGGCCCGAAGCATCCCGCCGGGTCCGATCAGGACGCGGCCGACGCCGCCGCGGCGAGCCAGCTCGCGATGGACGACGAGACGCTCGTCACCCAGTTCACGGACGCCAACCCCGGCATGGCGGATCACTACTCGCCGGGCGTTGATCCCAACGACGGGGAGGTGAGCCAGAGCGGGGACGGGAACTACCTGGTGACGGTCCCCGTGAACCAGCCCGCCCAGACGCCCGGCACCGCCGGCGCGTCGAGTGTGCAGCAGGTGGTCACCCTCGGCCGCGCCTCGTCGCTCGCGCTGATCGCGAACGCGCTCCGGATATTCCCCACCATGGACAACCAGGCAGGGCAGTACGACAGCTTCTACGACTTCCTCACCTCCAACACCCAGTACAGCTTCGTCATCGACCGGCTCAACCTTCCGACGAAGGCCGGGGCGCACGACATGCCGGTCTCGAGCCTGACGCTGCTGAACGCGAGCATCGCCAACTACCTCGCCGGCCTGATCCACCAGGCGCCGCCGCCCGGCGGGACGCCGCCGCCCGGCTATCCAGCGAGCTGCGCCGCGGAGGAGAACGGTGGCGACCTCGAGGACCAGACCGGGGGGACGTGCGCGCACACGAGCCTCGGCGCGTACAACAACTACTTCTGGCCGCAGAAGTTCTACCAGACGTGCGTGAAGAACCAGGGCAACCGCGGGACGTGCGTCTCCTGCGCGATGTCCGGTGCGATGGAGGCCGCGATCGCCAAGAAGTACAACCGCTGGGTGAACCTCTCGGAGGAGCACCTCTACTTCATGGCGAAGGGCGTCTGGTGGCCGTCGACGTACGGTGACGGGCTCGGGTCCCACACCGTGTGGCAGCGCATGATCGCCGAGAACTACGTGCACCCGTTCGAGAACCAGTGGGAGTACAACCCCTCCTACTCCCGGACCGCGAACGACATGACGCAGACCTACACGCACAGCTGCACCGGCTACATCGGCCCGGAGAGCGCCTACTGCTCCGACACGGTCCACCAGGGCTACGGCGTCTGCTACGACTTCCTCCTCTTCCGCTTCTGCTACTATGTCGCGCCGCCGACGGGCACGGGCTCCGGCTTCCGCGCCGTCTCGGAGACGGAGCTCTGGGACTCGAGCAATCCGGACAACTCCCTCAGCCTGATCCTGTGGGCCGTCGCGCTCTTCGGGAAGCCCGTCATGCTCGGAATCCCGGTACCACCGTCCTTCGATCACCCGGACGCGAACGGATACGTGACGACGGTGCTCCCGCACTGCGGGGCGGGCAGCGACGGGATGTGCCATCCGAACCCCGGCGTGTGCGAGTGCGACCGCGGCGGGCACGCGGTCCTGATCGTCGGCTGGATCGACAACACCTCTCTGCCGATGGGGGCGCCCGCCGCTCCGACGAACCTCTCCGCCCTCGACGGCGGCTACCTCATCATCAAGAACTCCTGGGGCAAGTGCTTCGCCGACGCCGGCTACATCTACCTGCCGTACCGCTGGGTGAAGAACATGGCGTACTCGGCGACGGTGCTGGGCGACATCAACTAGGACTCCGCGGCAGAGGAGGATGGCGGCGGCACGCCGAGCGGTCGCCGTCGGCGCCATCCTCCTCCTCGTCGGGTGCGGCGGCCGCGACCACGGCGGCGCCGACGCCGTCGCGGTGAAGACGGGCGAGCGCTTCACCGTGACGCTCGCGGCGAACGCGAGCACCGGGTTCACGTGGCGGCTCGCGCGGCCGCTCGACGAGCGCGTGGTCCGGCTCGTGGAGGTCGCCTACCGCGCGCCGGACGCGAAGCTCGCCGGCGCGGGTGGCGCGGAGCTCTGGACCTTCGAGGCAGCCGGCGCCGGTGCGGCGACGATCGAGCTCGAGTACGTCCGGCCGTGGGAGCACGACGTGCCCGCGCTCCAGACGAGGACGATCGCGGTGTCGGTGACGGCGCCCGCGTCGTCGCTGCGTCCTCGGCCTGGAGAGCCGCTCGCCCTGGCGTTCCCTCGGAGCTACTCGCGGTCGTCGCACACCTGCGGGCGGAGCCATGCCGGGAGGATCCCGCAGCCCGTGGCGCGCGCGATCATCGAGTTCGCCTCGGCGACCCGTGCGTTGTGCTGGTCGACCCGCGTCCGGTACTCGCCGCGCAGCTCGTCGTGACGCGCGACGAGCTGGTTGTGGGCGACGATCGCCTCGTTGTGCGCGGCGACGAGGGCCGAGTACCCCGCGTAGACGTCCTGCGGGATCCCGCGCGGGTACTCGCGCTCGGTGGCGGCGATCTGCGACTCCATGTCCCGCAGGCGAGCCTCGGACTGGTCGATCGCCCGATCGAGGTCGTCGAGCGCCCCTTCCGTCGATTCGATCGTCGCTGTCTGGAGGTCCAGGTCCTGTCTCGCCGCGAGCAGCTCACGCTGGCGCTCCCAGAGCTGCTGCCCCAGGACGACCGCGGCGACGAGGACGGCGAGTCGAAGAAGCCACCGCATGGGTGTAACCCGGATCTCGGCCCCCCGGGCCGCGTCCTTGAGGGCGCAGCGCTTCCGTCTTGCTAGCGGGCCCGCCCGGAAGTCGGGGCCGCGGGTCGGGGCGAGCCGGGGGGGCGGGCAGATCGGGATTGTCCGACCTCGCGCCGGACTGTCACGGACTTGCCGCTCGCTCCAGCCGGGGCGAGCCGGGCCACCGTCCGCCTCCACCGGCACATGCCTTGCAATCCGCCCCTCTCCAGGCGGGCCGGTGGCCCCGCAGCGTGCCGCCAGCGGCGGTGGAGAGGGAGAGTCTCATGAAGAAGAGCGAGCCGAAGCCGAAGCCGACGAACAACCATCCGATCAAGCCGACCAAGAACGGCAGCGCCGTCGCGGCGGCGAAGGAAGCTCCGCACGCGCAGCCGGAGAAGCCACGGCCCGCTGCAGCCGAGGGATCCCTGCCGATGCCCGACCTCGGGCAGTACGGCGTGAAGGAGCCCGAGGCGCGCGCGCACGTCGCGCAGTGCGAGTCCTGCGGTCGGGCCCACAAGCACGTCGTCAAGAACCCGAAGGACGTGATGGCGCTCGACGCGTTCGGCCGCCACATCGCGTCCTGCATCGCGGTCAATCAGACGAAGACCCCGTCCGTCGCGGCCGCCGCGCGCTGACCGTCTCCGCGTAGTCGACCGCCGGAACGACGCAGCCGCTCGCCCGGGAGGCACCGACATCCCGGGCGGAGCGGCCCGTGCCCCCGCACGGGGCAGCTCGCGGGTGTTGCGTCCGGGACGATTCCCTGGAACACCAGCGCGATGCGCTGGTGGCTCGGGCTCGTGGCGCTGGCCGCCGTCGGCGGTGCCCCCCGTTCCGGGAGTGCTGCCGACCCGCTCGTTCCGTTCACGCCCCCCGATCCCTTCTGCGCTGCACTCTCCGGCCCCTGTCTTCGTCCTCCGTACATCACGATCCTCTCCGCCTTCCCGGCCGAGATCGAGCCGCTGCTGACCGCGGCCGACTTGCGGGAGACGATCGCGACCGGAACCCGGACGTTCCACGTGGGCATGCTCGGTGGCGCCCGCGTCGTGCTCGTCCGCGGGGGCATCGGCTTCGTGAACGCCTCCACCACCGCGCAGGCCCTGCTCGACCGGTTCCGCGTCTCCGCGATGATGTTCTCGGGCGTCGCAGGCAGCGGCCTCAACATCGG
>CAZLYE010000372.1:0-14184 GCA_964562865.1 uncultured Binatia bacterium (SeqCode)
CGTCACGGCGACGCTCCCGGCGAGCACGATCGGGAGGCACGCGAGCGTCGGGACGAGGGGAGGCACGAGGACGACCGACACGGACGCGTATGCCCCGGCGAAGAAGTCGAGCTGGTCGAAGACCGGCCAGCTCGCGCCCGGCACGATGTCGATGCGACGCTTGAAGAAGGACTTGACCGCGTCGCCGACGCCGGTCCCGAGGCCCATGAGGAACCCCGGGAGCCAGGGATCGTCGGCGTAGTCGAGGAGCGCGAGCCCCGGCGCGAATCCCGCGGCATGAAGCCTCCCCTGGAGCGCGTAGGCGGCGGTCCCGACGACGATCCCGGCGAGCAGGCCGCGCCAGGTCTTGTGGTCACCGAGGACGCGCCTTCCCTGGAAGGAGCGTCCCCCGTCGATCGGCGCGGCGAGCCCCTGGAACCAGCCCTGCACCAGGACCGGGCTCATGTTCGCCAGGTAGGCGGGAACGAAGAGCCAGAGGACCTGCAGCACCTCGTGTGGCCGGATCATTCATGCACCCCGGGGCCGCAGCGTGCGGGCCACCGGCTCGTCAGGGAGCGAGCGACGTGCCAGGCCTCGCGGCGTGATTCCGGCCGATCGACCTCCCACGTCCGCCAATCCCGCGCGTCGGAATTCGCGATGCTGCGAAGCGGAGACGCGGCACCGGCGTCGCCGACCGACGCCGTCAGAGCCCGAGCGTCGTCGGATCGTAGCCGGCGCGCACCAGCGCGCGGCGCGTCGCCTCGACGACGAGCGGACTGTCGACGTGGGGATGGACCGGCACCTCGGGCGCGGCGAAGGCGCGACCGAGGAGCGCGACCAGGCGCTCGTGGTCGGCCGTCAGGAGACGCGAGACCGGTCCGGGCACTCCGTGCACGTCATGATCGTAGCCGAGGGATCGCGACGGCGCAGCCGGCCGAAGGGATTCACTGTGCGGTCACGGACCCCCGCACGTCGGCCCGAAGTTCTGCGTGGCGCTCTGGACCGCCGGGTTGCTGGTGCAGAACTCGATGCCGTCGAGCTGGGGTCCCTCGCACTCTGCCTGGATGGCGGCGATCGCCGGGCTGGAGAAGTCGATGGCGAGCACGACGTCCCCCGGCGTGGCGCAGGAGTAGCCCGACACGTCGATCGTGGGCATCGTCGGCGGGGTGGCGAAGAAGGGATCGGTCGACATGTCCTCGGCGTTCACCTGGCTCAACAGGTCGAGACCGGGCGCGGCGACGTAGCTCGGGTCGCGGTATTCCGCGGTACCGGGGCCGGGCTGTCCGGCTTCCTCGAAGGCTCCGGAGAGGAAGCGGACGTCGGCCGGGCTGGTGCCCGAGAAGCGGGTGACGGCGAAGCCGCGCTGATCGCCGTAGCTTCCCCACGACCAGGTGGTGATCTCGTCGTCGACGAGCTGAACGGTGGACTTGAAGGTCCCCTGTGGGTCGCCCCACGCGATCTGGGCGTTGCGCGGACGGCTCGTGTCCCACATCGCGCCCGGACCGTCGCCGACCACCCAGCCGTCCACCGTGTCGACCGACGTGCTCCCGTCGCTGTTGTTGCGGCCTTCCACGACCACGAGATGGCCGGTCATGTCGAGCGTGAGGATGTCCGAGCCGGTCGGATCACCGCCGGGTGTCGACGGGCAGAACCAGATGTCGACCTTGTAGAGGTTCCCCGCGGCGCGGTTCGCGGCCGCGCTGGCGACGCGGAGCATGACGCGCTGGCTCTCCGACTGGTCCTGGAGGCGGACCTCCACGGTACGGTCGTGCGCGGCGGGAACGCTGAAGAGGCGCGTCAGGTTCCCGTCGGGCGGCTCGCCGGAGACGACCTGCACGCCCCCCGCGTGGACGTTGGCGGGCGTCGGGAGCTCACGCATGTAGCAGAGAGAGCCCTCGCTCTCGAGGACCCTGCCGAACGACTGCGCGAGCGTCTCGGCGAGACGACACGCGTTGATCCCGGCCGACAGGCCGTCGGTCTGGGTTCCCGAGAACTCGGCGCACTGGGCAGGGGTCGCCGTGCCTCCCGCGACGGCGGCCACGATCCCGGGCCGCCAGAATAATTGGCTCGCGTCGCCGTGGACGATGTCCACCAGGGTGGGCGGCGTGCCGACGACGTCCGCGCTCGACGCCACGTCGGCCCCTTGGGTGCCGTTGCTCGCGAACGCGGCCGAGACCGCCGGGAGCGACGCCAGGCCCTTCGTCCGCACGGCACGGACCAGGCGCTTGTGGGCCCTCCGGGCATTCCGCGCGGCTCTCGCGGCCGCCTTCCCGGCGGGGCTGGCGGGTGCGATCGACGGCCTCGGCGTCCCGGTGCCGAGGGCGAGTGCGACGAGGAGTGTGACGAGCGCGCGGCGATGGATCCACATGGCCGAGGTCCTCCCTGGAAGAGCCGCCGACACAGCGTTGGCCGGCAGGCCCGCCACGGGAGAGAGCAACGGCCATACCATGTCGAACGCCCCGCCAGAGCGCGGATTTCCGGCGCCGGCGCGCGGTTTCACGTCGAAGGAGTGCCGCCCCGTCAAGACCATGTGTCTGGGAGCGAGCCCGGAGGACGGACGGCGCTGGGCCGTGGAGCACGGGAAGGCGGGATCGCGTCGCGTGACGAGCCGCGCGATGGTCTCCGCGTGCCCGACGCCGCGAGCAGACCTCGGCCGGTCCGAGGGAATCCGGCGCGCGTCACCCTGACGCGCGGCGCCGGCTACTTCGCCTTCTGGCTCGTGCTCATGGGGAAGGACGCGGGCCAGGTCGGAGCCGGGCTGACGGCCGCGGTCGTCGCCACGTGGGCGAGCCTCCGTCTGCAGCCGCCGGGACCGGGGCGGCTCCGGCTGACCGCCGTGCCGGGCCTCGTCCTGCGCTTCGTGTGGGGGTCCGTGGTCGCGGGATGGGACGTCGCGCGGCGCGCGCTCGATCCGCGGCTGCCGTTGCGTCCCGGCTTCGTCGTCTACCCGGTGCGCTTCCCGCCGGGAACGGTGCGGAGCGCGTTCGCCGCGTTCACGAGCCTGATGCCGGGCACGGTGCCGGCCGGCGACGAGGGGGACGCGCTCCTCTATCACTGCCTCGACGTCGGACAGCCGGTGGTGGCCCAGCTGACCGCGGAGGAGGCGAAGCTGTCGGGGGCGCTCCGGAGTGACTGAGTTCCTCCTCGCCGCCTCGGGCTTCGTGCTCGCCATGGTGGGGCTCGGCCTCGCCCGCATCCTGCGTGGGCCGGGAGACGCCGACCGCATGATGGCCGCCCAACTGCTGGGGACGGGCGGCATCGCGGCGCTCCTGCTGTTCGGCGCAGCGAGGGGAAGGCCGTCGTTGGTCGACGTGGCGCTCACGCTGGCGCTGCTCGCGGCGTTCGCCTCCATCGCCTTCGTGCAGGGGGGCGGAGCTTCCGCGGCGGACCCTCTCGAGCACCGGGAAGGACGATGAGTCTCCTCCTCGACGTCTTCACGATCGTCACCGTCTCGGGAGGCGCCTTCTTCTTCCTCGCCGGCACGGCCGGGCTGCTGCGCTTCCCGGATTCGCTCACGCGCCTGCACGCGTTGACCAAGGCCGACAATCTCGGCGTCGGCCTCGTGGTGCTCGGGCTGGTGCCTCGGGCCGAGACTCTCTCGGGTGCGCTCGAGCTGGTCTCGGTCTGGCTGCTCGTCCTGCTCGCCGGGGCGACGGTCTCGCAGCTCATCGCCCGCGCCGCACGGCGCGAGGACCATTCGGCATGACGCCGGCATCGGCGGTTGACGTCGTCCTCGCCGTCATCGTGCTGGATCTCGCCGTCTGGACGATCGTCGCCCGCGACACCTTCGCGGCGGTCGTCGGCTTCGTCGCGTACGGACTGCTGCTCACGCTCGTCTGGGTGCGGCTCTCCGCGGTCGACGTGGCGTTGACCGAGGCCGCGATCGGCAGCGGGCTCACCGGTGTCCTCCTGATCGGCGCGGCCGGCCGCCTGCGGCCGGTCGAGACTGCGGCTCTGGCGGAGCGCCCGCGGGTGCTCGTGCGCGTCGTCGCCGCCGCGCTGTCGGCCGCGGTCGCGGCGGCGCTCGCCGGCGTCGCGCTCCGCCTCCCCGACCCGGCGCCCACGCTCGCGCCCGAGGCCACCTCGAAGATCGCGGCGACGGGCCTCGGCAATGCGGTCACGGCCGTGCTGATGGCGTATCGGGCGATGGACACGATGCTCGAGAAGGTCGTGCTGCTGCTCGCCCTCGTCGGCGTGTGGTCGCTCGCGCCCGACCGGCTGTGGGGCGGGCGTCCAGGCCGGCGGTATCATTCCGACCCGCACGGCGCGCTCGCCTTCCTCGCCCGGCTCCTCGTACCCGTCGGCATCGTCGTCGGCCTCTACGTCTTCTGGGTGAGCGCGGACGAGCCCGGCGGTGCCTTCCAGGGCGGCACGATCATCGCCGCGATGTGGCTCATGGCGATCAGGGCGGGACTGGCCGACGCGCCGCCGACGAGCCGCCGGTGGCTGCGGCTCGCGACGACGGCCGGCCCGGCCGTCTTCCTCGCCGTCGGCCTCGCGGGCTTCTGGATGGTGGACGCGTTCCTCGCCTATCCCGTGGCATGGGCGAAGACCCTGATCCTCACCATAGAGGTCCCGATGACGCTCACCATTGCCGTAACGCTCGTCCTGCTCCTCGCGGGCGCGCCTCGGAGACTCGACCGGTCATGAACGCCGCGGCGCCGTTCGCGGTGTGCGCGGCGCTGCTCGTGGGCCTCGGCCTGTACGGCGCGATCGCGAATCCCGAGCCGCTGCGGAAGATCCTCGCGCTCAACCTGCTCGGCCCCGGCGTGTTCCTGCTCTTCGGGGTCGTGGCACGGCGGGGCGCGGCGGCGGGCCTCCCGGGCGATCCGGTGCCGCAGGCGCTTGTCATCACGGGGATCGTCGTCGCCTTCGCGGCGACGGCGCTCGCGGTCGCGCTCCTCCTGCGGCTGTTCGAAACCGCCGGCTCGGCCACGTTGCGCGCCGACGCGGAGGCGGGCGGCGAGACCACCGACGCCGGATGACGTCGGGCGGGTTCCTGCTCGTCCTGTCGCTCGCCGTGCCGGTGGCGGGCGTGCTCGCCGCGTTCGCCGCCGGCGGGCGGCACGTCGAACGGATCGCGCTCGCGACCGTGCCGCTCGGCCTCGCGATCGCCGCCGCGATCGCCGCCGCCGTGGCCCGGACGGGGAGCCCCCTCGTCTACCTTCTCGGCGCATGGGCTCCGCCCCTCGGCGTCGCTCTGCGTGCGGACGGGCTGTCGGCGGTGATGATGGTGATCACGGCGCTCGTGCTCGGCGCCGTCGCGATCTTCGCGCGCGCGGACTTTCCCACCCCGACCGGCGTGGACGAGGCCCGTCGGCCGTTCGCGTTCTGGATCCTGCTGCTGGCGGTCTGGGCGGCGCTGAACGCGGTCTTCCTCGCCGGCGATCTGTTCACGCTGTACGTCGCGCTCGAGCTGCTCACGTTCGGCGCCGTCCCGCTCGTCTGCCTCGACGGCCGCGCGGAGACGCTCCGGGCCGCGCTCCGCTACATGCTCTTCGCGCTCCTCGGCTCGCTCCTCTACCTGGTCGGCGCGGCACTCCTCTACGGCGCGTACGGCACGCTCGACGTCGTCCTCCTGTCCCAGCGGATCCGCGCCGAGCCGGTGACCCTGGTCGTCGCCGCGCTCATGACGACGGGCCTGCTCGCCAAGACCGCGCTCTTCCCGCTGCATCTCTGGCTCCCGCCCGCCCACGCAGGCGCGCCGGCCGCGGCCAGCGCGGTGCTCTCGGCGCTCGTGGTGAAGGGCTCCTTCTTCCTCCTCGTGCGGCTCTGGTTCGACGTCATGCCCGGACTACCGGGCGTGGGCGGCGCGCAGCTGCTCGCGGCGCTCGGTGCGGCGGCGATCGTGTTCGGCAGCGTGGTCGCGCTGCGGCAGGAGCGGCTGAAGCTCCTGATCGCCTACTCGACGCTGGCACAGATCGGGTACCTGTTCCTCATGCTCCCGCTCGCCGTCGCGTCGGGGCGGCTCGAGAGCGGCGGAGCCCTGGCGGGCGGCGTCCTGCAGGCGATCTCACACGCCACGGCGAAGGCGGCGATGTTCATGGCCGCTGGGCTCGTGTACGCGGCGCTCGGCCACGATCGCATCGCGGGGCTCGGCGGGATCGCGCGCGCCCTGCCCCTGACGGTCCTGGCGTTCGCACTCGGCGGGATCTCGCTGATCGGGGTGCCGCCGAGCGGCGCGTCGCTCGCGAAGGAGCTGCTGCTCCGGGAGGCCGCCGCCACGCGACAGTGGTGGTGGGCGGTCGTGGTGCAGTCGGGCGGCGTCTTCACGAGCAGCTACGTGGTGCTGGTGCTCGCGCACACGCTCGCGCCCGCCGACGGGTCGATCGGGCTCCGTGCCCGCATCCCGCGCAGTCGGGAAGCCGCCGCGTTGGTGCTGGCGTCGTGCTCGCTGCTCCTCGGGCTCGTCGACTGGAGCCCGCTGCTCCCGGTTCCGCGCGGCAGGCTCGCGAATCCGCTCGTCCCCGGGGCGCTCGGCAAGGCGCTCTGGCCCGTCCTGGCCGGCGCCGTGCTGGCCGCCCTGCTCGGACGCGGGGGCCAGCGGCCGCTGCGCGTGCCCGCCGTCGTCGCGGCGCGCCGCGTGGCCCGCGCGCTCTGCGGGATCCTCGAGCGCTTCGACGACGTCCTGCGACGCTGGCCGGTCGCAGGCCTCGCCCTGCTCGTCGTGGCCCTCGCGTGCGGCGTCGCGATGATGGTGCGGCAGTGACGAAGGAGGCGGCATGACTGCGGATCCCTACGCGGCGCTCCCCGCGGAGAAGATCTTCACGCTCTTCTTCGTCATGCTCGGGCCGCTGAAGCTCCTCGGGCCGTTCGCCCGGACGACCACGACGATGTCCCAGGACGAGCTGCGGGCGCTCGCTCTCCGCACCGGCGCGATGGCGGCCCTGGTCGCGATGGCCGGTGGATTCGTGGGGCGCGCCATCCTCGAGAGCTGGGAGATCCCCGTCAACGTGCTGCGCCTGACGGCGGGATTGATCTTCTTCGCCGTGGCGTTCCGGCTCGTGCTCCAGCCGTACGGGACGGCGGGCGCGGAGCCCGTCGGAGAGCCGGGGAACACGATGCAGCTGGTCTTCTCGATGGTGTTGACGCCGTACGGCCTCGCCGTCGTCATCACCCAGCTCGCGCTCGGTCACGACACGGGCCGCACGGGACTCGTCGTCGGAATGCTCCTCGCGATCATCCTGCTCGATCTGCTCGCGATGACGTTCGTCCGGCGGGTCCTGCGGACGATCGGGCCGCTGCTGCAACCGCTCGGGACGATCCTGAGCGTCCTGCAGGTGGCGCTGGCGCTGCAGGTCATGCTGACGGCGCTCCGCGGGCTCGGCGTCGTCGGGGGCCCGGCGTGATCGTCAGAACGACCAGTAGACCGGGACGAGGAGCACCGCGACCACGAAGAACCAGAGCAGGATGGGGAGGCCGAGCTTCCAGTAGTCCCCGAAGCGGTACCCGCCCGGTCCCATGATGATGAGGTTCACCGGCGTGGCGACCGGCGTGAGGAAGGACGCCGCCGCAGCCACGGCGGTGCTCATCAGCACCGGTCGCGCGGAGATACCGATCTCGTGTGCGGCGGCGACGGCGATCGGGATGATAATGAGCGCCGTCGCCGTGTTGCTGATCAGCTGCCCGAGGATCGCGGTCAGCACGAAGAGTCCGGCGAGGAGCGCGCGGGGCCCGGCGCCGCGGACCAGATCGATGAGCGCGTCCGCCAGGAGCTTCGCCGCGCCGCTCTTCGTCATGGCGGCCGAGAGCGGCATCATGGCGCCGATCATGATCACCGTGGTCCAGTTGATGGCGCGGTAGGACTGCTCCACGGTGAGCGCTCCGACGAGCACCATGGCGCACGCCCCCACGAGCCCGGCGACCACCGGCGGCACGACGCCTGTCACGAGCGCCACGACCATGGCGACGAGCACGACGATCGCCTGCATCGCCCCGGCTCCCATCGGAACGGCCTGGCGACGGACGACGTCGGGTGAGTCGACGACCAGGACCTCGGGGTCGGCGAGGCGCTTGTCGAGGGCCTTCCACGTCCCCTGGAGGAGGATCGTGTCCCCGGCGGAGAGCGCCTCGTCCTGGCCGAGGTCCTCGCCGCGCCGCTGCACCGACAGCACCACGAGGTCTCCGCTCGGTGTGATCATCCCGGGGAACATCGACTGCCCGATCAGCTCGGAGCGCGGTGGGATCATCACCTCGGCGAGCCCCGACGCGCGATTGAAGAGCGTGTCCGTGAGGTCGTCCGGCGCGTCCTCGGCCCGGAACGCGAGCACCTTGTCGACGGCCAGGCGGCCGGCCGTGTCCGCGTTGCCGCGGACGGTCAGCCGGTCGCCGTCGGCGAGGGTGGCCCGTCGGAGCGGGGTCCCCTCGCCGTCTCCCTGGATGGAGACGAGGGTGAGACCCGGGTAGTCCCGCAGGTCGACGGCGGCGCGCGGGGCTCCCACGTACGGTGATCCGGGCCGCACCCGGAGCTGGAACAGCTCCGCGTCGAGCCGGTACTGCTCGCTGAGCGTCCGGGCGTGCCGGCTCAGGTCCGGCATCGACTGGCCGCTCCGGTCGGGCAGCAGGCGCTGCCCGAGCAGCAGCACGATCGCGATCGTCCCGAGCAGCAGCGGGATGCCCGCGATCGCGAACTCGAAGAAGCCGAACGGCCCGACGCCGGCATCCGCCGCCGCCTCCGACACGATCACGTTCACGGGCGTGCCGGTGAGCGCCAGCAGCGACCCCGCGCTCGCCGCGAACGCGAGCGGCATGAGCATCTGCGACGGAGCGCGACGGAGACGGATCGCCAGCACGACGACGACCGGGAGGAGGGCGGGGACCGCCCCGTTGATGTTGATCAGCGCGCCAAGCACCGCGACGAGCAGCATGATCAGGGTGAGCAGCCGGACGCGGCTCTCTCCGACCAGCCCGATGAGGATCTGCCCCGTCCAGGCGGTCACGCCGGTGGTCTCGAGGCCCGCGCTCACCACGAAGAGCGACGCGATGAAGATCACCGCGGGGTCGCCGAGCCCGGCGAGGGCCCGACCCAGGTCGAGGACCCCCGTCAGGTAGAGGGCGAGCGCCGTTCCGAGGGCGACGATCACCACCGGGACGCGCCCCGAGACGAACAGCACCACCACCGCCGCGACGATCCCGAACGTGATCGCGATGTCGCTCAGTGGAGTCGCCCGTCGGAGCGCGTGGTGCCGATCAGCGGCGCGATGTTCGCATATGTGTCCCGCATTCACATCGCGTCAATCGCGGTGGGAGGCGATCGGGAGTCGCGGGTTCCGCCTCGTGCCGGCGACGGGATTGACCCGCTCGCACATCGCGCTGCATGCGCGGAGAGATGACCGACGTCGCGGAGACGGGTATCGCGTGGCGCGACCGCGCCAGTCAGGGCTCGACGAGAGGGGCGTGGAGGCGGCGGACGAGCTCGGGGTCGAGGACGCCGTTCACCAGGAACTGGACCCCGATGCACAGGGTGAGGAAACCCATGATCTTGGTCATGGGTGCACGCCGACCGGCCCGATGGAACGCACGCCGCGGCTCGACAGCCGCAGGACCACGTACGTGAGGCCGACCACGGCGACGATGCCGGCGATGATCGCGGTGTAGTCGAGCCACCCCTTGGCGAGCGACGTGAACCCGACCGTGACGGCGATCGACCCCGGACCCGCCAGGATCGGGAGGGCGGCCATCGTCGCCGCGACACCTCGGATGTCGCCGAGGGCACCGTGACGTGAGCCCGATTCGGGGTGCGACGCAATCGTAGAAGGGAAGGAGCACGCACATGGCCTCGAGGCAGCCCCCGTCGGCGCGCCCCCAGCGTGGCGACGACAGTGTCGCGATACCCACGTCGCCCGTCCCGGCCCCCAGACCGCCAAAGAAACCGTTCATGCAGAGGGTGCTGGACGCCGTGGAAGTCGCGGGGAACAGGGTCCCGCATCCCGTCGTCATCTTCCTCGGGCTGATCGCCATCGTCCTCGTGCTCTCCCATCTGCTCTACCTGGCGGGGGCGAGCGTCACCTATCAGGTCGTCAATCCGGAGACCGACGAGATCGGGCAGGCCACCACCACCGCGAAGAGCCTGCTCACGGTCGACGGCATCCGGTTCATCTTCACCTCGGTCGTCCAGAACTTCATGAACTTCAACGCGGTCGGCGTCATCATCGTCGCCATGGTGGGCGTCGGTGTGGCCGAGGAGGCCGGGCTGGTCCGTGCGTTGATTCGCAAGCTGGTGGTCGTCTCTCCGTCCTGGGCCCTCACCTACATCCTGGTGTTCATCGGTATCGTGTCGAGCATCGCGGCGGACGCCGGTTACCTGGTGCTGATCCCCCTCGCCGCCGCGGCGTTCATCACCGTGGGGAGACATCCACTGGCCGGGCTGGCCGCGTCGTTCGCGGGTGTGGCGGCCGCGTTCGGGGTGAACGTCCTGATCAAACCCCTCGATGGCATCCTGACCGAGATCACGAACGACGCCATTCATCTCCTCGATCCGTCGGTCTCCATCGACCTGGCGGCGAACCTGTGGTTCTCCATCGCGTCCGTATTCCTCCTGACGGTCGTGATCGCGCTCATCACCGAACGGATGGTCGAGCCCCGTCTCGGCAAGTACGAGGGTGAGCACCGCGACGAGGGGGCGGAGATCTCGCCGGAGGAGTCGCGCGGCCTGCGGTACGCCAACTACGCGCTCCTGGGGACCCTCGCGCTGTTCGCGCTGCTCACGCTCCCGCCCGGTGCGCCGCTCCGGAACCCGGAGACCGGCGCGATCGTGGGCGACTCGCCGTTCATGAGCAGCCTGATCGTCGTCATCGCGGCGGTGTTCATGGCGATGGGGGTCGGATACGGCGTCGGGGCGAGGACCATGCGGAGCAGCCTCGACGTCATCAACGCCATCACGAAGACGATTGCCGGCCTGAGCGGCCTCATCTTCCTCCTGCTCGTCATCAGCCAGTTCCTGGCCTACTTCAACTACAGCAACATGGCGACGATCGCCGCCGTGAAGCTGGCCGACGCCCTCGAGCACGCAAATCTGGGCGGGCTGTCGCTGCTGCTCGGATTCGTCATGGCCGTGTTCTTCCTCGACCTCATCATCACCGGTGCGATCCCGAAGTGGGCGATCTTCGCGCCGCTCTTCGTGCCGTTGCTGATGAAGCTGAAGGTCGCGCCGGAGGCCGTCCTGGCGGCCTACCGGGTGGGCGATTCCCCGATGAACGCCATCACCCCGCTCAACGCGTACTTCGCGGTGATCGTCGCGTTCGCGCAGAAGTACCAGAAGGATGCGGGCGTCGGGACGGTGGTGGCGCTCATGCTGCCCTACGTCGCGATCATCTGCGTGGTATGGACGCTTCTCCTGGCGGCCTGGTACGTCCTGGGGATTCCATGGGGAGTGTAGCGGGCCGCGCCGGGATCACCTGAACCTCCACGTCGGCGCGCGAGGGCTGGATCCGCAGCCCGGTCACGTAGAGTGCCGGCAGGAAGATCAGCGTGAGGACGGTCGCGACGAGCAGCCCGCCCATGATCGCGAACGCCATGGGCCCCCAGAAGACGGTCGCCGCGATCGGGATCATGCCGAGCACCGTGGAGATGGCGGTCAGCATGATGGGTCGGAAGCGCGACATGCTCGCCGCGATCACCGCGTCCCACGCCGCCATGCCCTGCGCCCGCTCGATCTCGACCTGATCGATCAGGATCACGGCGTTGCGGGCAATCATGCCGAGCAGCGACAGGATGCCCAGGATCGCCACGAAGCCGAGTGGCCGGTTGAAGAGGAGGAGCGTCGCGACGACGCCGATGAGACCCATGGGGACGACGGCCAGGACCATCAGCAGGCGCGAGAAGCTCTGCAGCTGGATCATCAGGAAGGTGACCATCAGGAACAGCATCACCGGGACGACGGCCATCACAGACGCCTGCGACTTCGCGCTCTCCTCGACCGTCCCGCCGACGACGATCTGGTAGCCCTGCGGGAGGCCGTCGCTCAGCTTGGCGACCGCCGGCGCGAGCGCTTCGACCACGGCTTCGGGTGAGCTGCCCGGCGCGACGTCGCCCTGGACGGTCAGGGTCGGGACGCGGTCACGCCGCCAGACCAGCGGCTGCTCCTGCTCGAAGCCGAACGTCGCGACCTGATTCAGCGGCACGCTTCGCCCGTTCGCGAGCGGGATCTGCAGGGTCTGCAGGCTCGACAGCGAGGTCCGCTGCTCGTCGATCGCGCGCCCGACGACGTTCACCAGATAGATGTCGTCCCGGACCTGCGTGATGGGCGTGCCGGTCACCACGCTGTTCAACTTCGTGGCGATCGCCCGCGAATCGAGACCCACCAGGCGCGCCTGATCCTGGTCGATGCGGATCCGGACAAGACGCCCGGGCTCCATCCAGTCGAAGTTCACTCGCTGCACCTTCGAGTCCGCCGCGATGGCCTGCGCCAGCCGGAGCGTCGTGTCCTGCACCTGGGCGATGTCGGGGCCGGAGACCCGGTACTGGATCGGCCAGCCGACGGGCGGACCCAGCTCCAGCGGCGACACGCGCGAGACGGCGGCCGGGAACTGCTCGGCGAGCATCTTCTCGAGCCTCGGCTGGAGCCGCTTGCGGGCCTCGACGTCCTTGGCGATGACCACGGCCTGGCTGAAGAAGTCGTTCGGCAGCTGCACGTCGAGCGGCAGGTAGAACCGGATTGCCCCGCGCCCGACGTTGGTGCTCCAGCGCTCGACGTCGGGATCGCTCCCGAGGAACGCGTCGAGCCGGTTCGCCGCGTCGGCGCTGGCGTAGATCGAGGAGTTCATCGGCAGGCTGAGGTCGACGAGCAGCTCCAGGCGGTCGGAGGACGGGAAGAACTGCCGCGGCACCCACGGGACCGCCAGGACGGCCGCGACGAAGGCCGAGACCGTCACCCCGATGCTGATCCAGCGCGCCCGCATGGCCGCCACGAGCGCACTCCTGAACCCCCGCATGAGCCGACCAGGCTCGCTCGACACCTTCCCCGTCGGCTTCTTCAGGATCCAGACGCCGAGCAGGGGCGCGAACATCACCGCGACCAGCCAGGAGATCATCAGGGCGAGCCCGACGACGACGAAGATCGAGAAGGTGTACTCGCCGGCCGCGCTGCGCGCGAAGCCGATGGGCACGAAGCCCGCCGCCGTGATGAAGCTGCCGGTCAGCATGGGGGCGGCGAGCGTCCGGTAGGCGTAGGTGGCGGCCTGTTCCTTCTCGTCGCCCTCCTCGAGCCGCGACGTCATCACGTCGATCGTGGTCATGGCATCGTCGACGAGCAGGGTGAGCGCGATGATGAGCGCCCCGAGCGAGATCCGCTGCAGGTCGATGTGCACGAGCTTCATGATCGGGAACACGAGGGCGATCGTGAGAGGGATCGAGAGGGCGACGACGGAGCCCGGTCGAACGCCGAGGCTGACGAAGCTCACCAGCATGATGATGGCGATCGCCTGCCAGAGCGATTCCAGGAACTCGCTGATGGCGTCGGCGACGATGACGGGCTGATTGGCGACGAGCGTGGCCTCGATGCCGATCGGGAGGTCGGCGGTGATCTTGCGGATCTCCGCGTCGATGTTGCGGCCGAGGGTCAGGACGTCGCCGCCCTCGCGCATGGCGATGGCGAGCCCGATGGCCTCCCGTCCGTTGACGCGGAACATGGGCTCGGGTGGGTCGACGTAGGCGCGGTGGACCGTGGCGATGTCGCGGAGGCGGACCATGCGGCCGTTCGCGACGAAGTTGAAGTCGAGGATGTCCCGCTCCGAATCGAAGCTGCCCGTGATGCGGAGCGAGATCTTCTCGTCGCCCGTCTGGACGATCCCGGCGGGCCGGACCGCGTTCTGTGCCTGCAGGGCGGCGATGAACGCCGCCTGGTCGAGCCCGAGGCCCGCGAGCTTCTTGGTGGAGGCCTCGATGAAGATCGTCTCGTCCTGCGCACCGAGGATGTCGATCTTCAGGACGTCCGGGACGTGCAGCAGCCGCGAGCGGATGCTCTCGGCGTAGTCGCGGAGCTCGCGGTGGGTGAAGCCGTCGGCCGTGAGGCCGTAGATGATCCCGAAGGTGTCGCCGAACTCGTCGTCGAACGCCGGGCCGACGACGCCGGCCGGCAGCGTGTGGCGGATGTCGCCGATGTTCTTGCGCACCTGATACCAGACGTCGGGGACCTCTGTTGGGGGCGTGGCGCCGTCGAGGTCGACGAAGATCGTCGTCATGCCGGCGCTCGTGTAGCTGCGCACG
>CAZLYE010000373.1:0-5453 GCA_964562865.1 uncultured Binatia bacterium (SeqCode)
GCGCCGGCGAGGTGTCGGCGGCCACGCGCCGCCGCCTCGCCGTGAAGGTCTTCTGCGCGACCGCCTGCTACGACGGCGCGATCGCCGACTGGCTCTCGCAGGGCGAGACGTACCACTGGGGCGGGACGAAGGCGCTCGACCTGCGCTACGGCGAGAACCCGCACCAGAGTGCCGCGCTCTACGGAGACTTCCTCCGCGTCGCCGAGCCGCTCCACGGGAAGGAGCTCTCGTACAACAACGTCGTCGACATCGACGCGGCGCTCGCGCTCGCGGAGGAGTTCCGCCGCGGCGCCGAGGCGGCCGTCGCGATCCTCAAGCACAACACGCCGTGCGGCGTCGGCCTCGGCCGCGACCCGCTCGAGGCGTGGGAGCGCGCGTACGCGACGGATCCCGAGTCGCCGTTCGGCGGCATCGTCGTGTCGACCAAGCCGTGGACGCTCGCGCTCGCCCGCGCCGTCGACGAGATCTTCACCGAGGTGCTCATCGCACCGGACTTCGAGTCCGAGGCGCTCGAGCTGCTCCGGCGGAAGAAGGCCCGCCGGCTCGTCCGCTGGCATCCCGACGCCGCGCCGGCCGGCGCGCGCGCGATCCGTGGTGTCGTCGCCGGGCTCCTCGTCCAGGACCAGGACCGCGCGAGCGAGGATCCCCGCGAGGCGAAGGTCGTCACCCGGCGTGCGCCCACCCCGGAGGAGCTGCGCGGTCTCGCCTTCGCCTGGCGCGTCGTGAAGCACGTCAAGTCGAATGCGATCGCCTTCACCACCGAGAACCGCACGCTCGCGCTCGGCGGCGGACAGACCTCCCGCGTCGAGCCGGTGCGGAACGCCCGCGCGCGCGCCGAGCGCCTCGGCATCTCGCTCCGCGGCTCGGTCCTCGGCAGCGACGCCTTCTTCCCGTTCCCCGACGGCGTCGAGGAGGCGATCGCCGCGGGTGCGACGGCCGTCATCCAGCCCGGCGGCAGCACGCGCGACGACGAGGTGATCCGGGCGGCCGACGCGCACGGCGTCGCGATGGTCTTCACGGGCGTCCGGCACTTCCGGCACTGACCGATGCGCGTCCTCGTCATCGGCGGCGGCGGGCGCGAGCACGCGCTCGTGTGGAAGCTCCGGCAGAGCCCGCGGGTGGACGCCCTCTGGTGCGCGCCCGGCAACGCCGGCATTGCCGCCGACGCCGAGTGCGTGCCGATCGCGGCCGACGACGTGAAGGGCCTCCTCCGCTTCGCGACGGAGCGGAAGGTGGATCTGACGGTCGTCGGGCCCGAGCTGCCGCTCACGATGGGGCTGGTCGACGCCTTCGGGGCGGCGGGGCTCCGTGCCTTCGGGCCGACCGCCGCGGCGGCGCGGCTCGAGGGCTCGAAGGCGTTCACCAAAGAGCTGCTGCGGCACGAGCGCGTGCCGACCGCGTTCTTCGGCGTCTTCACCGACCCCGACGACGCGGCCCGCTACATCCACGAGGTCGGTGCGCCGGTCGTCGTCAAGGCGGACGGGCTCGCGAGCGGGAAGGGCGTCTTCATCTGCACGGCGGTCGCCGAGGCCGTCGAGGCCGTCGACGAGCTCATGCGCACGCGCGTGTTCGGTGATGCCGGGAGCCGCGTCGTCGTGGAGGAGTTCCTCGAGGGCGAGGAAGTGTCCTTCATGGCGCTCACCGACGGCACGACGGTCCTCCCCCTCGCGACGTCGCAGGACCACAAGCGTGCGCTCGATGGGGACCGCGGCCCGAACACCGGCGGGATGGGCGCGTACTCGCCCGCGCCGGTCGTGACGCCCGCGCTCGAGGCGCGGATCATGCGCGAGATCGTCGAGCCGGTCGTCCACGGCCTCGCGCGCCAGGGGATCCGGTACACCGGCGTCCTCTACGCGGGCCTCATGGTGAACGAGGGCCACGCGAAGGTGCTCGAGTTCAACGTCCGCTTCGGCGACCCGGAGGCACAGGTGCTGCTCGCGCGCCTCCGCTCGGACCTCTGCGACCTCGTCGATCGGGCGTGCGACGGCCGCCTCGCCGGCGCGACGATCGAGTGGGACCCGCGCGTCGCGGTCTGCGTCGTCCTCGCGGGCGGCGGGTATCCGGGCGCGGTCGAGCGCGGCCGCCCGATCGAGGGCCTCGAGACGCTTCGCGGCTGGCGCGAGGGCGTCGTCTTCCACGCCGCGACCCGTCGGGCCGACGGCCGGTTCGTGACCGACGGTGGGCGCGTCCTCGGCGTGACGGCGCTCGGGGACACCGTCGAGCGTGCCGTCGGCGAGGCGTACGCCGCGGTCGACCGGATCCGCTGGCCGGGCATGCACTACCGGCGGGACATCGGACATCGCGCACTCGCGCGCACGGTGAAGGAGGCACATGGCGCTACGTGAGGGCCGGCCGGCGGTCGGCATCGTGATGGGGAGCGACAGCGACTGGGACACCATGGAGGGCGCGGCCGAGCGCCTGAAGGCGTTCGAGATCGACTTCGAGGTGCAGGTGCTCTCGGCGCACCGCTCGCCGAAGGCGCTCACGCAGTACGCGCAGGGCGCGCGCCGGCGCGGGCTCCAGGTCGTGATCGCCGGCGCGGGCGGCGCTGCGCACCTCGCGGGCGTCGTCGCGGCGAACACGACGCTCCCGGTGATCGGCGTGCCCGTCGCGGCGACGACGCTGAACGGGCTCGACGCGCTCCTCGCGACGGTCCAGATGCCGGCGGGCGTGCCGGTCGCAACGGTGGCGATCGGGCGGAGCGGCGCGGAGAACGCGGGGCTGCTCGCGGTCCAGATACTGGCCCTCCGGAGCCGCACGCTGCGCCAGCGCCTCGAGCGCTTCAAGGCGGAGCTCGCGGAGAGCGTCACGGGCAAGAACCTGCGGCTGCAGAGAAAGGTCTTCCCTGGGTCCGCCGACTGACCGCGCCGTCGCCGCGCTCGCGGCCGGCGCGCTCGTCGTCTTCCCGACCGAGACCGTCTACGGGCTCGGCGCGGACGCGCGCTCGGCGGCGGCGGTCGAGCGGCTCGTCGCCGTCCGCGGGCGCGACGAGGGGAAGCCGATCCTCGTGCTCGTCGCCGACCTCGAGATGGCCGCCACGGTCGCGGCCGACCTCCCCGACCCGGTGCGCCGGCTGGCGCGGCGCTTCTGGCCCGGGCCGCTGACGCTCGTCGTGCCCGCGCGGGCCGGGCTGCCGGCCCCGCTCACCGCCGGCGGCGGGACGATCGGCGTGCGCGCGTCCGGGCATCCGACGGCGGCCGCCCTCGTCGCCGGCCTCGGCGCGCCGGTGACGGCGCCGAGCGCCAACCCGCCCGGGGCGCCGCCGCCCCGCCGCGTCGGCGAGGCGCGCGCGTACTTCGGCGGCGGGGTCGCGGTGTACGTCGACGGCGGCGAGCTGCCGGGCGGCGCCTCGACGGTCGCGGCGGTGGAGCAGGGGCGCGTGCGGGTGCTGCGACCGGGACCCGTGCCGGAGGCGGCGCTCCGCGCGGCGTTGGAGGGCGCCTGATGGCCGCCGTCCGCCCGCTCGCCGGGCTCCGCTACGACCCGGCACGGGTCGGCGACATGGGCCAGGTGCTGGCGCCGCCGTACGACGTCATCACGCCGGCCGAGCAGGCCGAGCTCTACGCGCGGAGCCCGCACAACGTGATCCGGCTCATCCTCCCGCGCGAGGCCGAGCGCGGGCCGGCCGCGGCGCGCACGCTGCGGGAGTGGGTGGATTCCCGGATCCTCGTCCCCGACCCCGAGCCGGCGCTCTACCTCTACTCGCAGCGCTTCTCCCTCCCCGACGGCACGACGCGCCGCCGCGACGGCGTCATGTGCCGGCTCCGGCTCGAGGACTTCGCGAGCGGCATCGTCCGGCCGCACGAGCGCACGCTGCCCGGGCCCAAGGCCGACCGGCTCGCGATCCTCCGTGCGACGGGCGCGAACCTGAGCGCGATCTTCGGGCTCTACGCACGCCCCCGGGAGCCCGTGCGCGAGCTCCTCGGCGGCGCCGCGCTCGGCCAGCCGCTCGTCGACGTTAGCGGCTGGCACCAGCTCTGGCGCATCACGGACGCGGCGGCCATCGACCGCTTCGTCCGCGCGCTCGCCGCGGAGACGATCGTCATCGCGGACGGGCACCATCGCTACGAGACCGCGCTCGCGTACCGCGACGAGCAGCCGGGGAACGAGGCCGCCGCCTGGATGCTCGCGTACCTGACGAACATGGAGGAGGAGGGCGTCGTCATCCTGCCGACGCACCGGCTGGTGCGCGGCCCGCTCCGCGCCGGCGCGGACGGCCTCGAGGCCGCGCTCCGCACGACGTTCGCCGTCGAGCGCCTCGGGGCGCCCGCCAGGCGCACGGCCGGCGAGATCGACTGCGTGCTGCCGGACCGCCGGCTCCGTCTCCGTCCGCTCGCCGCCGTGGCCGACCGCCTGCGCGACCTGCCGGCCGTGCTCCGGACGCTCGACGTGGAGGTCCTGCGGCGGACGATCCTCGCGCCCCTCCTCGGCGTCGAGGCCGACGCGCTCGACTTCACGCACGACGACGACGAGGCGGCCGACGCGGTCGCGACGGGCCGTGCCGCGGCGGCCTTCCTCGTGAACGCGCCGACCATCGCCAAGGTGCGCGAGGTCTGCCTCGCCGACGAGGTGATGCCGGAGAAGTCGACGTACTTCTACCCGAAGATCGCGACCGGTCTCGTGTTCTCGCTCGTCGGCCCCCCCTGGGTCTGAGGGCGGGGACTGTTTCCCATCCGTGAGAAGGATCGCCGGCGCGCGCGTGTGAGTGCGCTAGAGACGAGGCGGCACGGCTGTTGCTCCCTCGCCCGAGGAATGGCAGACGGAGCCCGCTCGATGGTGACGGTCGGATCGCAAGAAAGGGGGGGGGCGATGGGAAGGTGTTCGGGGAGTCGGATCGTTGCCGCGGCGGTAGCCATCGTCGTGCTCGGCGCGCCCCGGGCGCACGCGGTCCCGAGCTTCGCGCGCCAGACGGGCATGGCCTGCAACGCCTGCCACTCGGCCGGTTTCTACCCCGAGCTCAACAACTTCGGGCGGATGTTCAAGCTGAACGGCTACGTCTGGAGCGCGCACGAGGAGAAGCCGTACGAGCCCTACCCGCCCGTCGCCGCCGCGCAGTCGTGGTCGTACACGCGGACCGACAAGGGGCAACCCGGGCTCGCCAACCTGCCGACGGTCCACTTCGCGTCGACGACCAACGACAACTTCTCGTACCCGCAGCAGGCGAACTTCTTCCTCGCCGGCCGCTTCTACGGGCGCCTGGGCGGCTTCATCATGGGCACGTACGACGGCGCGGACAACCGCTGGGCCACGGACAACGTCGACATCCGGCTCACCGACGTCCACAGCTTCGGCGAGCACCACACGCTCGTCTACGGCGCGACGTTCAACAACGGTCCGACCGTGCAGGACGTGTGGAACACGCTCCCCGCCTGGAGCCAGCTGGTCGCGTCCGAGGTGGCGCCGGGCCCGGCCGCCTCGCCGAGCATCGCCAACCTCGGCGCGCAGGTCGCCGG
>CAZLYE010000374.1:0-15347 GCA_964562865.1 uncultured Binatia bacterium (SeqCode)
CTCGTACTGGACGTGCTCGGTGGGGGTGAAGTCGAGGACGACCTGGCACTCGGCGACGAGCGCGGCGGCCTCGGTCATGTGCTCGGTGAAGGTGACGCGGGTCCAGTCGATGGGCATGCCGTGAACGTGACGATTTGGCGCTTCAGCCTCCGAGGTGCCTTGCGACGACGAACACATCGACCTTGCCCATGGAGCACTCCTCGTGGGAGGCATCACTCATCGTTATGACCTCAATGATGTTCCCCGACTTTTCCGTGAACGTCACGCGGTGGAGCTGACGATACAGGTCCTTCCCGATCCGCTCGGACGCCAGCCGGACGCTTTTCGTCCTCGTGAAGTCTACCTTGTCGTTGGTGGTGATTCCGGCGTTCTTGAGGTGACCGAAGGCCATGGCCGTCGGCCAGCCTTCGACTCCAGCACAATTCGGATCAGCGGCGACCGCCAATGACGCTCCCAGCACGATGCTGATTGCAAGGACAAGTGATTTCACCACGTCCCCCCTTTGCCCGAAGCATCTAACCTGGTCGCACGCGGCGGGCCACGCGCATCTCGCGGGCCAGGCGGGCGAAGATGGCCGGGCCCTCCGTGACGAGCGCCGAGCCCACCTGCACGGCCTTCGCGCCCTTCCCGAGCGCGCGCGAGACGTCGTAGCCGGACTGGATCCCGCCGACCGCGATCAGCTCGAGGCCGCCGCCGGCTTCGATGCGGAGCTTCTCGAGGCCGGCGAAGTCGTTCTTCGCCACGACGACGCGCACGCCGGCGGCGCGGAGCTCGTCGGCGAGGACGCCGTACGGAAGCCGGATCCGCTCCGGCAGCTTCAACGAGACGGGGACGGGGCTCGCGCCCGCGAGCCGCCCGAGGAGGCGGCGGAGCGCGTCCAGGTCCTCGAACGGAGCAAGCGTCGCCGCCACGTACGGGTCCGCGACGTTCGCCTCGACCATCGCCGCGCCGGCCTCGCCGAAGGCGCGCGCGAGCGTGGCGTACTCGTCGGCCGTCGTGCCCGCGACGCTCGACACGATCGGGCAGCGGGCCTCGGCGGCGAGCTCGCCGACGAGCGGGAGCAGCTTGTCGTAGCCGGGGTTGTGGAGGGTCCGGTACTCCGGGTGCACGAAGGGATGGACCGTCGCGGTCTTGAGCACGATCGCGCCCGTGTCGGAGCGCGCGAGCGCGCGGAGCTCGCCGGCGGTCGCGGAGCGCGCGCCCGAGGCGTTCATCGCGCAGAAGGGGAAGCGGACGCCGGCGATCGTCGTCCCGAGGTCGATCGCGCGCGGCTCGGTCATCCGCCGACGATCTCGACCGGGACCTCGACGAAATCGTGGGTCCCGTCGCTCCACCGGAAGGCGCGCGCCTCGCCCGGCGTGCGGCTGTCCGAGACGACCAGGTACGTCACCTCCGGGTACGACGGCTCGTCGCCGAACATCGCGCGCGCGCGGTCCTCGCCCGAGAAGTACGCACCGACCCGCGTGTGCGAGTGGTAGAAGACCTTGAGGCGCGCGCCCGGTGCCTCACCGTCGCGGAGCGCGACGAAGAGCTCCTTCGGGTCGGGTGTGTAGGCGGTCTCGGCGTCGCGCGGGTTGGCCGCGGGATCCTCGCGATGGAGGCGCCCCTGAACGTTCGTGAAGCACCGGACCGCGTCGCGGCCGCTCGTCTCGATGACGGCGCCGCAGCACTCCTCGGGATGCGTGGCGCGCGCGTGGGCGAGAATCGCCTCGAGCGCGGCGCGCTCGAGCCTCAGCCCGTCCACGACGGCTCCTCCGGCGCGCGGCGGCACCGCGCACGCGCGCGGATCAGGCGCGTGAGCGTCGCGTTCACCGGCGCGGGCACGCCCCGCGTCGCGCCCCGGGCCGCCACCTCCCCGTTGATCGCGTCGATCTCCGTCGGCCGGCCGCGCTCCATGTCCTGCAGCATCGACGAGCGGTGATCCGCCGTCACGGGGACGAGGCGTCCGTAGAACACCTCGCGATACGCGATCGGGTCGGCCCAGCGGAGCCGGATCCCCTCTGCCCGGGCGACGGCGAACGCCTCCTCGATGACGGTGTCCATGATCGCCCGCGTGTCGGCGTGCGCGGCGAGCTCGCCGTACGGAACGCCGAGGAGCGCGCCGAGCGGGTTGAGCGCGGCGTTGTAGAGCACCTTGCCCCAGAGCTCGGCCGCGAGCGCGTCGGTCGGCTCGGCCGGGATGCCGGCCGCGGCGAGCGCGGTGGCCCAGGCGGCGGCCGCGCTCCGCTGTGCGCCGTCCGCGGAGTCCGGGCTGCCGACCAGGACCGGATCGGCGAACACGGTCACGCGCACGCGTCCCGGCTCGACCAGCTCCGCCCCGAAGATCACCCGGCCGCCGAGCACGCGATCGGCTCCGACCGCGCGCGCCGCCGCCTCCACGTTGCCGAGCCCGTTCTGCAGCGAGACGAGGAAGCCATTCGGGGCGAGGTGCGACGCGACCGCGGCCGCGACCGGGGCCGTGTCCCACGCCTTGACCGTGAGGAAGACGGCAGCGTACGGGCCGCGGAGCGCCGACGGATCGGTCGCGCACGCGAGCCCCTGCACGCGGTGCGTGCCGAAGAGCCCGTCGATCGCGAGGCCGCGCGCCCGCACCGCGTCGAGGTGCGCGCGGCGGCCGAGGAGCGTCACCGGCCAGCCGGCCGCGGCGAGGAGACCGCCGACGACCGAGCCGATCGCGCCGGCGCCCGCGACGAGAATCGGATCGCCCGCCACGCGGGCACGATACGTCGCGTCCCAGTGGGGGACAAGCCGATGGCGAGCGAGCCGGGCGGGATGGTAGGGTCGCGCGTGGTCGACGCCCGCCGGCTGCAGGCGCTCCTCCTGGACCTCGTCCAGATCGACAGCCTCTCACGCCGCGAGGGGCGCATCGCGGCGCGGCTCGCGGCCGATCTCCGCGCGCTCGGCGGCGACGTGGAGTTCGACGACGCCGCTCGCGCCGTCGGCGGCGACACCGGCAACCTGATCGCGCGCTTTCCGGGCACGGCGGACGCCCCCGCGCTCCTCCTCTGCGCGCACATGGACACGGTGAGCCCCGGCGAGGGCGTCCATCCCGTCGTCGAGGACGACGTCATCCGGACCGACGGCACCACGGTGCTGGGCGGCGACGACAAGTCGGGGATCGCGATCATCTGCGAGTGTCTGCGGGTGTGCCGCGAGCGCGGCCTCCGCCATCCCCCGCTCGACGTGGTGCTCACGGTCTGCGAGGAGGTCGGTCTCGTCGGCGCGAAGCACCTCGACCTGGGCCGTGTGCGGGCCCGCCGCGGCCTCGTCTTCGACAGCGACGCGGTCGGCTTCGCGTTCACGCGGGCGCCCGGCGCGAACCACATCGACTTCGTCGTGCGCGGGCGGGCGGCACACGCGGGCATGGCGCCCGAGCGCGGCGTGAGCGCGATCCGGGTCGCGGCCGAGGCGATCGCGGCCATGCGCCTCGGCCGGATCGACGCCGAGACGACGGCCAACATCGGGCGCATCGAGGGTGGGCGCGCGACCAACATCATCCCCGACGAGGTGCACGTCCGGGGCGAGGCCCGCAGCCACGACCTCGCCCGGCTCGCGGCGCAGACCGCCCACATGCGCGCGTGCTTCGAGGAAGCGGCCGCCCGGCACCCCGGCGCGCGCGTCGAGGTCTCCGTCGACGCCGCCTACGCCCCGATGGCCGTCGCCGACGACTCCGCGATCATGCGGCTCGTCGCCGCGGCGGCGGAGCGGACCGGTCGCACGATCACGCCCGCGGGCATGGGCGGCGGCTGCGACGCCAACGTGCTCAACCGCCGCGGGCTCGAGGTCGTGAACCTAGGGACCGGCATGCGGGAGATCCACACGACGAGCGAATGGCTGCGCGTGAGCGACATGGTGGCGGCGGCCGAGGTGACGCTCGCGGCGATCGAGCTCGCTGCCGACTGGAGCTGAGCGCCTCTACGCGGCGGAGGCGCCCGCCCGCACCGGCTCCTTCTCGCGCAGCCGCGGGAGCTCGGCGCCCGAGGCGACGAACAGGCCCCCGCCGACCAGCCCGGCCATCACGGCGACCGCGAACCAGAGGAGGCCGACGGTCACCGCGATCGAGTCGTCCTGATTGATCCGCGTGAGGAAGTAGAGGTACCCGCCCTCGCGCACGCCGAGGCCGCCGACGCTCAGCGGCAGCGCCGTCATGACGCTGATCACGGGATGGTAGATGAGGCAGTACGAGAACGGCACGTCGCCGCCCGCCGCGCGCACGAGCACCCACTGCACCGTCACCTGCGTCAGGTGGAACACGAGCGAGATCCCCGCCACGCGTGCGAGCAGCCGCCGATCGTCCCAGAACGGGGCGAGATCGTCCTCCACCTGACGCCGGAAGCGATTCGTCGCCGGCAGGAGACGCACGAGCCGCGGCGAGATCCACCAGCCGACGACGAGCGCGGCGCCCCCGCCGATGATCCCGGCGGTGAGCGGCCACGGCAGCCCGTACCCCGGGAAGGCGATCAGCGCGACGGCCCCGAGCGCCATCAGCACCGCGAGCCCGCTCACCCGGTCGAAGACGACGGAGTTGACCGCGAGGCCCGGGCGCCTTCCCTCGCCGAGGTAGAGCGCCCGCACGACGTCGCCGCCGATCGTGCTCGGGCCGAACAGGTTGAAGAACATCCCGATGAAGTAGAAGCGGAGGTAGTCGCGGATCGGCTGCGCGAAGCCGACCGAGCGGCCGAGCAGCGCCCACTTCCAGCCGGAGAGCGCCTGCCCCACGAGGTAGAGTGCAACCGCTCCGGCGACCGGCCCGGCACGCACGTTCTCGAGCGCGTGCGCGAGGTCGCCCAGGTCGACGTCCACCAGGATGTAGACGACGATCCCAACGCTCACCAGGATGCGGAGGAGCCGGTGGACACGAGGTCCACCGGGCAGCCTTCCCGCGAGCATTCGGGAGGATTTGGAACATCGAGCGTTCTTTTGCAAATCCCGGCCGGCGCTTATCCGCCTTCTTTCAACCTTGACTTGTCGCGGGCGTGCCGGTTAAGGGGGCCGCCCCACATGCCGCGCGGGCCCTGGCACGAGGAGGTCGATCTGGTCGTCGTCGGCGCGAGCGTCGGCGGGCTCGCGGCCGCGATCGTCGCCGCCGATCGCGGCTGCCGGACGATCGTCGTCGAGCGCGGGAAGGAGCTCGGCGGCGGCGCCGCGAACGAGACGGAGGCGATCGCCGCGGCCGGCACCCGCTTCCAGCAGGCGGTGGGCATCGTCGACGGCCCGGCCCGGCTCGCCGAGGACATCCTGGTGGCCACCCGTCACCAGCTCGACCGCGAGCTCGCCGCCGCGCTCGCCGCGCAGGGTGCCCCCGTCGTCGCCTGGCTCGCGGACCGGTGCGGTGTGCGCGTCGCGATCCTCGAGCGGAGCGTCCCGGAGGGTCACTCGGTGGCCCGGCTCCACGCGCCCGGGGAGCGCGGCGGCGCGAGCCTGGTGGCCGAGGTGACGCGCGCGGCGACCCGCCACTCCCACGTGAGCATCCGGACCGGCACCACCGCCGAGCGCCTCGTGCCGGACGAGGCCGGCGCGGTGCGCGGCGTCAGCGTGCGCGGCGAGCGGCGTGGCGCGGCACACGCGCTCGGCGGCCGCGTCCTCCTCGCGTGCGGCGGCTTCGCGGCCGACGACGCGCTCGTCGCGGAGCACTGTGCCCCGGTCGCTGGCCTGCCGTACCACGGGGCGGCCCGGGCGACCGGTGAGGGCCTCCGCCTCGGTCGCGAGGTCGGCGGCCGCACGGACCGGCTCGGGAGCTGCGCCGTGACGCCGTTCCTCGCGACGCCGAGCCAGCTCGTGGTGAGCGCCCCGCTGGTCGAGCTCGGGGCGCTCCTCGTCAACCAGGCGGGGCGCCGCTTCGCCGACGAGACGGGCGCCGCCCTGGCACTTGCGACCGCCGTCCGCGCCCAGCCCGGGCGCGTCGCGTACCTCCTGTTCGACGACCGGATCGCGGCGGCGGCGCGCATGCTCGATCCGTTCTTCACGCACGTCGTCCTCCCGAAGACCGGCCGGCGCGGCGCGGGGCTCGAGGATCTCGCCAAGCAGTTCGAGCTCGACGCCGACGGCCTCCGCACGACGGTCGAGACGTTCAACGGCACCGTCGAGCGGGGCGGGGACACCTTCGGTCGCCAGCGCTTCCGCGGGACGCTCGAGGCGCCCTTCCACGCCATCCGGGTGACGGGCGCACGCTGGCGGACGCTCGGCGGGCTCGCCGTCGACGACGCGGCCCGCGTGCTCGACGCGGGGGGCCGGCCGATCCCGGGGCTCTACGCAGCCGGCGGGGCGGCCGCCGGTCTCGGCGGCGAGGGGACGGAGGGCTCGATCGCCGGCACCGACGCGCTCGCCGCGCTCGGCCTCGCCCGGCTGGCCGCGCTCGACGTGAGCGCGCAGTCGGTGCCGCCCGACGCTGCCTAACTCAGCGAGAAGCTCTGCCCCTCGCCCCGTCGGGCGTACGCCCGACGGGTCCTCACTCCCCGCTCGCTGCGCTCGGCCGCGCGCTTCGCGCGCGGAGAATGGGAATGGCGGAGCGCCTGGGCGCCTGGGGCTATGCGTCGCCGCGGGGGCCGGCGCAGAGGTTGACCAGCGCGAAGAAGAGCTCGTCTAGGGACGCGTAGACCCACGGGGAGCACGCCGCGAAGTCCCGGAAGTCGTCGGGACGCGTGCTCCAGCCCCGGAGGGCGTCGCCGTAGACGGGGAACACGTCGCCGCCCACCCGGAGGTACGTCCGACCGGCGCCGACCGGCGCTCCGTTCAGCCGAAGAAGACGGACCGGCGACGCCGCTTGAGCCGCCCCACCATCGACTGGATCGTGCGCCGGACCCGCATCGCTTCGTGCCGCGCCCGCTGCCATCGTGCCTCCCCCTCCACCGGGACGAGCCGGATAGGCCGTCCGAAATGCATGAACCACTTGGTCGGCAACGGGAGGGCGCCGAGCACCCCGAGGAGGGGGAAGAACGGCGTCACCGGCACGTAGGGCATGCCGAAGAGCCTCCCGGCACCCTCCGCCCGTCCGACGAGCGGATAGATCTCCTCCGCGCCCACGACCGCGACGGGCACGATCGGCACGTCGAGGGAGAGCGCGAGACGAACGAACCCCGGGCTGAACGGCCGGAGCCGGTAGCGGTCCCCGAAGGACTTCGCCACGCCCGAGACACCCTCGGGAAACACCAGGAGCAGCTCGCCCATCTGGAGGAGCCGCACGGCGTTCTCCCGCGACGCGACCGCACCGCCGGTCCGCCGGTAGAACGTGGCGACGGGCGCGATGTTGTCGACGAACCGGTCGTACAGGAAGCGGACCGTCCGCGCCCGCCGGAGCTCGAGCGCGGTGCAGATCATGACGCCGTCGAACGGGATGGCGCCCGAGTGGTTGGCGACCAGCAACGCCGGCCCGTTCGCCGGCACGTGATGGACGCCGGTCACCTCCACGCGCCAGTAGCGCTCGTGCAGGAAGCGCGCGGCGGGGATGATGCGGCGCCGGAAGTCCGGATCGAGCCCGAGCGGATCCCGGGGGGTCGCGTCGATCGGCTCGTCCGGCGCGGGCTCGACGGCCGTTCGACCAACCTCGAGCGTGATGGTCGGCGCCGCCATGCGAACGCCCCGTCCTCCGCGCACGCGCTCCCCCTCCTGCGGCGTCTATAGCCCAGCCGCGCGCCGGAGGACAAGGTGCTCGTCGGATTTTTCGCTCAGGCGAGCGCGACGGTGGCGGTTCCGATCACGAGTCGCTCGCCCTCGTCGCTCTCCAGCCACACGTCGAGCTCGAGGGTCCGGGTGCGCTCGTTCTTCTCCGTCACCGTGCCGCAGAGGCGGATCGTCCGATCCGGGAGCACGAGGCCGCGGAACGTCGTCCCGAGCCGGCGCAGCACGCCTGGCCCGGCCCACGCCTCGATCAACGTCGTGAGGAGCCCCATGCTCATGTTTCCCGGCGTGATCATGCCGGGGAGCCCCTCGCGGCGCGCGCCCTCGTCGTCGGTGAAGCGGGCGCCCCACTGGTTCGCGGCGCGTGCGTAGGCGCGCACCTGGTCCTTCGCGAGGAAGAGCTCGCGGACGGGGAGCTCGTCGCCTTCCGCGACGTCGTCGAAGCCCAGCGCCATCAGCGGTGCATGAAACGGTTGTCGACGATCGCCAGCATCTCGCCGCGCTGGTTCGTCATGATGAACCGGATGACGACGAAGTACATGCTCCCCGATCGCCCCGTCTTCTCGTACACCTCGTGGAGCGTGCAGCGGACGTCGACCGTGTCGCCGGGACGGACGGACACGCCGAGCTCGATGTCCTTCCCCGCGTCGAAGCCGGTACGGACGTTGATGTTCTTCGGGATGTTCTCCGGGTAGAACTTGTTCCCCTTGTAGCGGACACAGAAGGTCGGGTGCGCCACCAGGTCCGGCCCGGGCCGCGTGTACTCCGGGCGGGTCTCGCCGAGCGACCTCGCGAACTCGACGATCTCCTCCGCCGTGACCGGCCCGTAGACGGCGTGGTCGAACTCCTTCCCGAGGATCGCCGGGTCGAGGTCGAGCGGCATCGGCGAAAGCTAGGACAACCTCCGTGCCCTCGCAAGGTCGGGCGCCGTGGCCTCGTGGAGACGGAGTCCAAAGCCGCGTACATCACCCGAACGGGCTCGGCAGACGGAGATGGCGTCCTCAGAAGCGACGGCCGGCTTCGCACCGCCGCGAATCACAGCACGGCGCGGGCCCACGGGTCCGGCGAGCGCAATGCATCTCGCATCCATCCGGGGATCCCGCGCGTAGATGAGCGGGACCGGGCCTGTGCCCGGCGGAAGGAGAGCGTGCGATGGACCACGGATTCGGCATTCCGAGACTGCTCCTCTGCTGCCTCGCCCTGTCGGTGGCTCTGCCGTCAGGATGGGCGTCGGCCGATTCGGTCAACTCACCGAACATCGTCCTCGACGTGGACGCGAACCGGCGCGGCGGCGCTGGGGCTGGTGACGTCGCCGTCGCCGTGAACACGATCACGCTGGCCGAGACCCAGGTCGGCGAATACTCTGCCGGCGCGGGGCGTATGCTGTCCATCGGCGTACGCCCGGGTTTCCAGCTCGACCCCGACTCCCAGGTCTCGGCCGTCAGCACCACCTTCGGCATCAATGGCACGCCCGTGGGCTCGCCGGCGATCCTGACACCCACGGGATCGCCGGACGAGATACTGACCTGGACGCTCACCTCCGGTGGCAACCCTTCCGGCCAGGACGTGATCAAGGTCTCCGGCATCCAAATTAGGATCGTGAGCACCGAGGGGGCCGCAGGGCCCGCGCGCAGCGCGCTCCAGCTCTCGACCGTGGCGATCGGCGGCGCGTTCACCGATCAGGGCATCGTCGCCGCGACGATCCGTCCGGGCGCGCCCGATCACCTCGTCTTCTCAACCCAGCCTGCGAGCGGCACGGCCGGCGCCGATCTGCTGCCCGTGGTCTCGGTCGTCGATTTCGGAGGGAACGTCGTCGCCGCGAGTGATGCCACGATCTCGCTCGTGATCGAGGGCGGTCCGGACGGCGCCGTTCTGCGGGGGGCGACGACGCGTCCGACGGTCGCCGGCGTGGCCACCTGGGAGGCCGCCGACCATCTGCAGCTGACCGTCGCGGGCGCGTACACGCTCCAGGCGAAGAACGAGGGACCGGCATTCCTCTCGAGCGACACCGTCGACAGCGGCTCCTTCGACGTGGCCGCCGCGCCGCCCGACCATCTGGTGATGGCGACCCAGCCGGTCGATACCCGGGCCGGCAACGCGATCGCGATCGCCGTCGTTGCGGAGGACCGGTTCGACAATCCGATTACCACGACCGGCGTGCCGATCACGCTCGGTCTCACGTCGAATCCGACCCGCGCAGCGCTGCTCACCGCGACCAGCCTCACCAAGCCCACCGTCGAGGGCCTCGCCACCTGGGATGCGGCGGACGGCCTGCGCATCGTCGTCGCGGGTGACGGCTACCGGATCTCCGCCTCGGGAGCCGGCACGGCGGTCGCGAGCGATCCGTTCAACGTCACGGCAGCGCTGCCGATTCCGCTGAAGGTCGTGCAGGTGAGGCCCGGGAGGCGCGTGCAGCTCGTCGCCAAGGGCCCGTTCGCGCTGCCCGACCGCGCCAGCGCCGACCCGAGAGTAGCCGGAGGCTCGCTCGAAGTCAGCGGCACCACGGGAAGCGTCACCTACGCGTTGCCCGCGGCAGGCTGGATCGGGCTCGGCCCCAACGGGGACGGATCCGCGGGGTTCCAGTTCAGCGGCGGACCGTGCGCGTCCGTGATCGTTACGGCGCGGGCCATCAAGGCCGTGTGCCGGGACGAGACCGGCACCCTCGCGCTCCCGGAGCCGGGACCGGTCGACGTCGTGCTCGGGCTCGGCACGAGCGCGGTGTACTGCGGGCAGTGCGGCGTCACGCCGAGGGCCGCGGCAGAGGTCTTCAAGCGTACGGACTGTGCCGCGCCCGCGGCCTGCCCGTGAACGGCGGCGGGCACGGCGGCCGCGGAGAGGCACACGGTGGAGTGCTGACGGTGGTCGCCGAGGGCGAGGCCCTCGCTGCGTGAGCCGCACCGCGCGAGCCGGGCGCGCAGGGCATACAGGCGGGCGAGCGCCCGAGACCGGGCTTTGTGATCATTCCCCCGGTTGGCCGGATGTCCCGACACCAGGGTAACTCCCCGAGAATGTGGGGAATCTCCGCGCGGTGAGGGCAGCGGAACACCCCTCGGCCCGACCACCGAAAAGGCAATTTTTCCTTGACCAACCCCGCCCCGCCTCGGTACTACGACGGTCGTCGCAGCAGAAGGCAGCGCCCAGGCGGCGTGCAAGGAGAAGAGGTGACGAAGACCAGCAGAAATCACGGGTGTGGTTCTGCCCTGCGGAACCTCGGCGTGCTGCTCGCGTCCCTGACGCTTCTCACGTGGGCCGCGAGGGTGGAAGCCTTCCCCATGTACGACAACGGCAGCGGCGGCGGCTGCGTCAGCTGCCACAACGGGTACTCGAACGAGGGCTCGTTGCACCTCGCGCACCTGACCAAGTTCGGTATCACCAATTGCGGTCTCTGCCACATGAGCCCCGCCGGCGGAGACACGCCCGTCTACACCTACCAGAGCGCCGTCGGCCTCGGGTGTGCCGGCTGTCACGGCAACAATTATGGGCAGACGTCCATCCACAGCGGGATGCCCAAGGCGACCGCCTACGGTCTGCGCCGCAAGCACGCCCTCGAGTTCGCGGCGCAGAGCCAGCCCGACCTGTGTTCGAGCTGCCACTACCCCGGCTCGTCGGTCACCGGCGATCCCGATCCGGCGCCGGCCATCTACGACGAGACGGTACCACCGCCGTACTACAACCAGCCGACCAACAACCTCACCGATCCGTGCAGCACGGACCAGGAGAGCTTCGACGACACGGTCGGGCTGGACAACGACGGCAACGGCTTCGCCGACATGGCCGACTCCGCGTGCCAGGCGTTCGTGTCGACCACCAGCACGACGGCCGTCACCACGACGAGCACCTCGACGAGCACGACGATCCCGGCCGGCGCGCCCCGGCACATCAGGGTGTACCCGGGTCAGTCCATCCAGGACGCCGTCGATGCCGTCGCGCCCCACGGCACGGTGTACGTCATGCCGGGCACCTACCAGGAGACGCACAGCGGCGGGACGGATGCGGTCACCATCAGCAAGGACGGGATTCGCCTGATCGCGCGCAGCAAGCCCAAGGCGGGCATCAAGGTCATCCTGCAGGCGGCTCCCGGGCAGCACAACGGGATCGTGGTCCAGCCCGCGGTCGCCAACGCCCGAATCGAGGGCTTCCAGATCAAGGGGTTCACCATCCAGGGGTTCCAGAACAACGGCATCATCACGCGCTACCTGGACAACTTCAAAATCGAGAAGAACGAGTCGATCGACAACCTGGAGAACGGAATCTGGCCGACCCTGTCCGCGAACGGGCTGGTGAAGAAGAACGTCTCCTATGGGTCGGAGGACAGCGCCCTGTGGGTCGAAGCGTCCGAGAACGTCCGCGTGATCAGCAATGAATTGCATCACAGTCCGACGGGCCTCGAGATCACCGTCTCCAATAACGTCACGGCGACGCACAACGACGTCCACGACAACGTCACGGGCATCGGCCTCTACAACTTCCGGGGGGCGGGCCTGCCGCCACTCGATCCGCCCGATCTGAACGGCCACTGGAACATCGTCAACAACCACGTGCACGACAACAACATGGTGAATACCGTGACCAGCGGGCTGGTCGAGATGCTGCCGTCGGGCGGCGGTGTGCTGGTCATCGGCGTCGACAACGTGAACCTGGTGCACAACACGATCGAGAACAACGACTTCTACGGGATCTCGGTGGTCGACTGGTGCCTCGTGGTCGGCTGCCCGACCGTCCCACCGGGTAATCCCCCGGCTCTCGACGGCTTTCCCGACAACAACACGTTCGTGCAGAACATCCTGACGCACAACGGAACCAACCCGCAGCCCGGCAGCAATCCCCTCCTGCAGGTCTTTGCGGCGTTCGCGGCCGACATCACGTACGTGGTGAACGACACGAATCCCCCGCAGCACGTGAACTGCTTCTCGGGCAACACGTACAGCACCCGGACATCGTTCTTCGGGCCGGTGCCCCCCCAGTCCAAGAGCTGCCCGTAGCGCCGTCGCACCTCTCGTCCCAAGCCCCCGGTGCACCGTCGTGCGGGCGCCGGGGGCTTTGCTTTTGAGGGTGCGCGGCAGTCTCATTTGACAACCGGACGGATCGCCGCGGACAATCGACGACCACGCGCAGAAGCGCCTGGTCGAGAGCAGGCCGGTGCGCGCCGACGAATCTGAACGCCCGATGCGGACGACGAGAGCGTGGACGGCTCTGCGTCGGGTGGTCGGTCCCACCGCCGACCAGCTCCACGTGCTCTGCCGGCCCACCCACGACGGGGCTGACCCCGCCCGGCAGGCGGAGGCCGTCTACGAGGCGCTGCTCGACGCCCTCGCAGCGGAGCACGCGGGTCCCGAGACCCTGGTCGCCGAGACCATCTTCTTCGGACGGATCCAGGACGACCTCGCGGCGGTGCGTACCGCCCGTTCGCGCGTGCTGGGAAGCGCCGGCCCCCCGACCACGACCTGCATCGGCCAACCTCCCCTCTCGGGGGCACATCTGGAGCTGGCCGCGCTCGCCGTCGTTCCCCGGCCGGGGGCCTCGTGGTCAGCCGACGACGTCACCCGGCCAGCCGCCTGCACGTGCGAGGCGTGCGCGCCGGGGCTTGGCGCCAGGGTCGTCCGCGTGGGCGAACAGACCTCACTCCGCGCGGGCAACGTCTACGGCTCGGGGGGCTATCCCGTCGAGGCCGCGTACGACATGTTCCGCGCCGCCGAGGGTCTGCTCGCCGAGGCCGGCATGGCCTTCGGCGACGTGCTCAGCACCCGGATCCACGTGCGCGACATCGATCGGGACTACGCCGCCCTCAACGAGGCCCGCCGCCGCTTCTTCCGCGACCGCGGCATCGAGCGCCGGCCCGCCAGCACCGGCGTCCAGGGCATACCCTTCCCCCCTGCGCACGACTTCTCGATGAGCTTCTACGCCCTCAGGGCGCCGCGGCCGCTCGACATGGTCGTGATGTCCACGCCGTCGCTCAACGAGGCGTGGAGCTACGGCTCGGAGTTCTCGCGCGGGCTACGGCTCGGCTCCGCGACCGGGGCCACGCTCTTCGTCTCGGGCACGGCGAGCATCGACGAGGCCGGCCGGACCGTCCACCTGGGCGACTTCGAGGCGCAGGTCGACCGCATGCTGCACAACGTCGCCGCGCTGCTCGCCCGCCAGGGCGCGGACTTCCGGCACCTGGTCTCCGGGGTCACGTACGTGAAGCGCCGGAGCGACGCGCCGATGCTGCGCGCGATGCTCCGGAAGCGCGGGTTCGACGGCTTCCCGCTGGCCCTGGTCGAGACGCCGCTCTGCCGCCCGGAGCTGCTCTGCGAGACGGAGGCCGTGGCAAGTCTTCCCCTGGAGACGGCAGCAGCGTAGTTCAGGCACGATGCGGACGGTTCTCGTCATCCCGGTCGTTCTCGTGACCCTGCTCGTGGCGGGCTGCGACCACGACCCCAGTACGAAGGAGATCGTCGCCGCCCCCGCCGGAGCGGCGCTCGATATCCGCTATCCCCAGGAGGCAACGCTGTTCCCGCCCGAGAGCGTCGCGCCCACGTTCCTGTGGGACGACAGGACCGCCGGCGTCGATCGCTGGTACGTCGTGGTCCGCGACCAGGCCGGCGGCGACATCCTGAGGGTGTCGGTCGACGCCCCGAGCTGGCGGCCGTCGGAAGACGACTGGAAGCGCGTCAAGCACGAGAGCCTGGAGCGCGACGCGGAGGTGACCGTCGCCGGCGTGAACCACGCGAAGCGCGCGCGCGTCCTGTCGTCGGCGCGCGTGCACGTCCGGACGTCGAAGGACGAGGTCCGCGACTCCATCCTCTACCGGGAGGTACCGCTGCCGTTCCTCACCGCCGTGCAGGATCCGTCCAAGATCCGCTGGCGCTTCGGCACGATCGACCTGGAAGGCGGGCCGCCGATCGTGCTCCAGAACCTCCCCGTGTGCGGGAACTGCCACTCGTTCGCGGACAACGGCAGCGTGCTCGGCCTCGACGTCGACTACGGCAACGACAAGGGCGCCTACGCCATCATGCAGGTGTCGAAGCACATGGTCATGGACGACGCGAAGATCATGACGTGGGCCGACTACAGGCGCGAAGACGGCGAGCTCACGTTCGGGTTGTTGTCGCGCGTCTCGCCGACGGGACGGTACGTGATCAGCACGGTGAAGGACCGGTCGGTCTTCGTCGCCGTGCCCGACATCTGGTTCTCGCAGCTCTTCTTCCCCATCAAGGGCATCCTCGTCGTCTACGATCGCGAGACGAAAACCTTCGCGGCGCTGCCGGGCGCCAACGACCCCCGGTACGTCCAGAGCAACGCGGTGTGGAGCCCCAACGGCCAGACAATCGTGTTCGCGCGCGCGACCGCCCACCACTCCGGCCGCCTCGACCAGCAGAACAGCGCGTTGATCGACGAGAAGGACGTCCCGGAGTTCACCGTCGAGAAGCAGCCCTTCCGCTACGACCTGTACCGCATCCCCTTCAACGACGGGAAGGGCGGCACGCCGGAGCCGCTCGAGGGCGCATCCGGCGACGGGATGAGCAACTTCTTCCCGAAGTACTCGCCGGACGGCAAGTGGATCGTCTTCTGCAAGGCCAGGAGCTACATGCTCCTGCAGCCCGACAGCGAGCTGTACATCATGCCGGCGCAGGGCGGCGCGGCGCGGCGGCTGCGCTACAACACGCCCCGCATGAACTCCTGGCACAGCTGGTCGTCGAACAGCCGCTGGCTGGTGTTCTCCTCGAAGGTGAACGGGCCGTACACCC
>CAZLYE010000375.1:0-5267 GCA_964562865.1 uncultured Binatia bacterium (SeqCode)
GAAGTCGCCGAGATGGCGATGGAACTCGCGCTCGGCGTCGCGCCCCGGAGTGTCCGGGCCGAGCCCGAGCATCTCGACGATGCTCGTGAGCCGCGCGCCGTGCACGTCCTGGAGGCGGTAGAGCCGGTCGGTGCGCGCGAACTCCGCGAGCACCTCGGCGAGGTACGCGGCGACGACGTCGTCGCGCATGCCGAGCTCGTCGCATGTGCGGCGCGTCAGCGGGAGGAAGAATGCGAGGAGCGCGGCGCGGGCGGTGGGATGTCCCACGCGGGAATCGAAGACCGCCGCCCGGGGGATGTCAACTCCCGGCCGCTCGCGGTGGGTCACGGCGGTCCGATCGCCTGAAGGATCCGTTGCGATCACGGTGACCGACGGAAGACGGAGCGCGGACTCCGTAACCCAACGTCCCGGCATTTTCCACGCTCGGGATCGCGGACGCCAAAAAAGAACCCCGACAGCCGTCACGGCGCGCTGCGCGCCGCCCCGCCGGTGACGCGGGGGCTGTCGGGGTTCGGTGGTGCCTGGGTCCCCAGAGGGTGACCCAGCGACGTCTGGATCCGGGTCGGCCCTAAGAGGGCACCACCTCACAGATCACCGTAGGGGAATACGTCACTGGATCACCTCCTTCCTTCCGGCGGTGGAACCGGGCGGGCCCGAGCCCCGCCGCCGGGAGGCGACCGCCGATGCCGTCTCCCGGCCCCGATCACCGATGGGCTGTGTATCGGCGCTGGGGCCTGTGTGAACCCCGATCGGGAAGCCAACGACCACGAGAGAAGGCTAGCGCCGGTTCCCGGACGTGTCCATGGCCCCGTCGCGACGCCCGTGGGCGGCGGCACCGCCGCGGCTACCCCGACCCGCCGGGCAGAACGAGGATCTGCCCGCTCATCTCGGGCTGGTGCATCGTGCAGTAGAATGCGAAGAGGCCCTCCGCGTGGAAGGTGAAGACGTAGGTCGTCCTCCGGAGCGCCGGCAGCGGGACCTTCATCAGCACCCGGCCGTCGGGAGCGACGAGCATGAGGTCGTGCTCGTCGTCGGGCTGGAGGTTCCAGAAGCTGATCTCGGTCGGCTCGTCGCGATGGACGGCGACGAAGGCGGGGGAGAACGCGTAGACCTCCCCGAAGCGTCTGACCGTGGCGCGCGGGCCGGTCTCCCTGACGGCGACGGCCTCCGTCAGCACCGTGATCCCGGCGGCGGCCGGTCCGGATTCGGTGACCGTCACGACGCGCGAGGCCGCCGCGTCGGGCAGGTAGCTCGGCTCGGTCACCCGCGTCGGCCTGGGCGTCGCGGCGACCAGGGCCGCCGACAGGACCACGAGCGCTCGTCTCCACACGATGGATTCCTCCCGTCTGTCGGATTGTCCCTCGGGAGCGAGGAGGTCAACGACGTGATGCCGTCCGGGAACCACTCCGCCACGCCGTCGTGAGCGCGCAGGCACCCGTCGGGACGGAACGCCGGACCGCGCGCCTGCGCGAGCTCGCCGCGGTGTTCCTGCGCCTCGGCCTGACGGCGTTCGGTGGTCCTGCCGCCCACATCGCCATGATGGAGGACGAGGCGGTCGTCCGCAGGCGATGGCTCACGCGCGAGCGCTTCCTCGATCTGCTCGGCATCGCCAACCTCCTTCCCGGCCCGAGCTCCAGCGAGGTGGCGATCTACCTCGGGTTCGTGCGCGCCGGCTGGCTCGGGCTCCTGGCCGGCGGCGTCTGCTTCGTCCTGCCGGCGGCGCTCCTCGTCGCCGCCCTCGCGTGGACGTACGTGCGGTTCGGCTCGCTGCCGCAGATGACGGGCGCGCTCTGGGGCATCCGGCCGATCGTCGTGGCGATCGTCCTCCAGGCGGTGTGGCGCCTCGGGTCGACGGCCATCAGGGACCGGAGCGCGCTCGTGATCGGCATCATCGCCGCCGCGCTGAACCTCGCCGGACTGGCACCGGTGTGGGTGCTGCTCGTCGCGGGGCTCGCCGTCGTGACGATGAGAGGGCGCGGCGAGGGAGGCCTCCTCGCGCTGCTGCCGATCTCGCCGGCCGCCGCCGGCGCGGCCGGGAGCCCGGTCGCGCTCGCGAGCCTGTTCCTCGTCTTCCTCAAGATCGGGGCGCTCGTCTTCGGCAGCGGGTACGTCCTGCTGGCGTTCCTCCGGACGGATCTGGTCGAGCGACTGCGATGGCTCACCGAGCAGCAGCTCCTCGACGCGGTGGCGGTCGGACAGATCACGCCCGGTCCCGTGTTCACGACGGCGACCTTCATCGGCTATCTCCTCGCGGGCGGGAGGGGCGCGGCCGCCGCCACGGTGGGCGTGTTCCTGCCGGCCTTTCTCCTCGTCGCCGCGAGCGGTCCCTTCGTGTCGCGCCTGCGCGAATCCCACCTCGTCGCGCGGCTCCTCGACGGCGTGACGGTGGGAGCTCTCGCGCTGATGGTGGTCGTCACATGGCAGCTCGGGCAAGCCGCGGTCGTCGATGCGGCGACGGCGGCTCTGCTGCTCGCGAGCGTCCTCGTGCTGTGGCGGTTCCGGCTGAACTCGACCTGGCTCGTCATCGCCGGCGCCGGCATCGGGATGCTCCTCCGCGGCGGGCGCTGAGCGTCCCGGCCGGACGGCGGGTCGCCGCGCTCAGCGGAGCGGGAACCCGAGCACCTCCGCCAGCTCGGCGAGCGCCGCGTCCGGGTCGACGACCTTGATCGTCGTCATCCCGAGCGCGCGGGCACTCTTCAGGTTCGCGCCGATGTCGTCGAGCAGCACCGCCTCGGGCGCGGAGATCCGGAGCCTATCGCAGGCGATCTCGAAGATGCGCGGGTCCGGCTTGCGCAGCCCGAGCACGGCCGACTCGATGAAGGCGTCGAACTCCCCGCGGAGCACCGACGTCCCGCCGTCGTCGGTGATCCAGTTGTTCGTGACGGCGGCGGCGAGGAGGCCGCGCGCGCGGATCCGGCGGATCGCCTCCAGCATCGCGGGCCGCGGTATCGTTGAGGCGGCGACGCATCCCATGAGCTCGCGCGCCGAGATGCGCCCGCCGGCGGCCTGGCAGTCGCGCTCGAAGGCCGGGTAGAACTCCTCGAGGGTGAGCTCGCCGCGCTCGAGCCGCGACCACGCGCCCGCAGAGCCCGCCGTCAGCACCACGCGGTTCACGAAGCCGGCCTCGATCGCCTGCTCGCGCTCGTACGCGGCGATCGCGTGGAGCGGCGAGCCGACGACGACCCCGCCGATGTCGAAGAGGACCGCCCGGTAGCTCATCGGCGCCGGAGCCTACGGGAAATGCCACGCCGGTGCGAGCGGGAAGTGGCCCTGGCCTCGGCCATCTGCTATCGCTCGGCCATGGCGGAAGACGAGGCGCGGACGGAGCTCGACCGGCTGCGGGCGGAGAACGAGCGGCTGCGGCGGACCGCCAGCCGGGGAATGACGCTCAAGGTGAGCGAGAAGGGCGGCGTGTCGGTCTACGGGCTCGGGCGCTTCCCCGTGACGCTCTACAAGGAGCAGTGGCTGAAGCTGCTCGACATGGCGGGGGACATCCGCGCGTTCATCGCCGAGAACGACGCCTCCCTCAAGTCGAAGGAGTGACTGCCGCGCTCGGGCGCCACGCCAGCATGGCGAGCGCCAGCGTCGCCCAGCCGACGAACACGACCGACTGCGCCGCGTAGCGCACGTCGACGCTGTCGGCGACCAACGGGAGGGCATTCACGAGCCGGCTCAGCACGATCGCGCCGAGCGCCAGCCACTCGTGGCGCGGATCGCGGCTGCCGAGCAGCACGAGGAGCACGAAGAAGGCGCAGTAGTACGACGCCACGTCGACCAACGCGACCACGAGCACGGTCGACGCCGCGAGCGCGATCCAGAGGTCGCGGATCCGGCCGGCTGCCACCGCCGCGAGCGCGACGACGCCGCCCACGAGCAGGAGGTAGATCGGCCGCCGCGCCGCGAACGCCTCCTCGCGTCGGACCTTCCAGACGTGGAACGGATCGACGGCTCCATCGTCCTCGGTCTTCGCGAGCCGACCGGCCATGGTCTGGGAGAGGACGGCCCGCAGCCCGACGTGGTTCGCGAGCGGCTCGGAGGCGTGGAGCGCGATGCGATCGACGAACTCCCGGGACGTGGCGATCCCGAAGACCGCCGTCGCCGCGGAGAGCCAGACCGCGGCGCCGAGCGCGAGGCCGAGCGCGAAGCGCCGGTCGCTCGCCTCGACCGTCCGGCTCGCGAGCCAGCGCCGGACGGCGACGAGGAGCGGGACGCCGAGCAGGAGCGCGGGAAAGAGCCGGAGCATGGCAGCGGTCGCGAGCGCGATGCCCGCGGCGAGCCACCGCTCGCGGCGGGCGAGGCAGACGCTCGCGATGACGGCGAGAAGCCAGTCCTGTCGGAGGAAGGCGCCGGTCGTCCACGCGCCCTTCGCCGGGAACTGACAGCCCCACACCACGAGCGCGACCCACACCGCGTGCGCGCCGAACGCCCAGCCGATCAGCCCGAAGGCCACCGCGAGGAGGACGGGATCGATCAGCGCGAGCGCCGTCTGCATGCGGGCGCTCGCCGGCCCGAGCGACGCGAGAGCCCGCCCCGCGATGCTCCACGTCGGCGCCCCGTTGTAGCCGTGGTCGCCCTGCATGCGCCGCCAGTACCACAGCGCCGGCATGTCCCTCCGGAACCACGCCACATCGTCCCCGAACGCGGCCCAGCGGGCGGGAGAGAAGTGGCGCGTGCACGACTCGGGGTCGGCGAGGGCCGTGGTGGCTGGGACGATCTCCTCGGTCCGGAGGTCGCGGATGGTGCGCGCGGCGACGGCGGAGCGACCGAAGCGCTGGGCCTCTGCGACCGCCGTGCACTCGTAGAGCCGCATGTAGCCGAGCTCGGGCAGGTACTTCGCTCCGATGTAGTAGTGGAACTGGTCCCAGCGATGGTACGGGAACTGCACGTCGCCGAGCCCGACGTACACGGCGAGCGACATCGTGCCGAGCGCCGCGGCGAAGGCGATCGCGACGGGACGCGGCAGACGGCGCCGGCCGGGCGCACGCTCGACCCAGGAGACGACGAGCGCGACACCCGCAACGCCGGCCGCGAGGGCATTGATCCACTCCGGCCGGACCGGCCACCCACCGAACCAGCGCCAGTGGACGGCCAGGACGGCGGCCACGACGGCGCCCCCCGACGCGACGCCGATTGCGGCGGCGAGGACCCGTCTCGGGAGGCTCATGCCCGGGCCACATACCACGCCACCGGGCGGCGCCAGGTGGGATCGCGACGGCTGCCGTGATTGCGGGCGAAATTCTCCGTCGCCCCGTCCCCTGCGGCGTGGA